>JAWOBW010000040.1:0-11079 GCA_046484105.1 Bacillota bacterium | reverse complement strand
GGCTCACTGCACGGGGACCGGGCAGGCGCTTTGTCCCCCCCGGTCCGCCGAAAAGACCCCGGCAATCCCGGGGTCTGTACTACGGGTGGGTCATCGTGGGGGTGGCCACCCTGGGAGTGTTTCTGTCGGGACCGGGGCAGACCTATTCAGTCTCCACCTTCATAGACCCGCTGATTGAGACCTTCGGATGGAGTCGGTCGTTGATCTCCGGCATGTACTCCGCCGGGACTCTCATGGCGGGGCTACTCATGACCGTGATCGGGCGGATAGTGGACCGAAGGGGTTACCGCCCCACCCTCACCGCAGTGGCCATCTGTTTCGCCGGCGCGCTGGTGTTCATGAGCGGCATCAACACGCCGGCAGCCCTGTTTCTGGGCTTCATGATGATCCGGGCCTTCGGCCAGGGATCGCTTACGCTCATTCCGAACAGCATGGTCCCCCAGTGGTTCATCAGGAAGAGGGGAAGGGCGCTCAGCCTCCTGGCCATAGGCGGGGCGGTGAGCACCGCCCTCTTTCCGCCGGTGAACCTGATGCTGATGGACAGATTCGGGTGGCGGATGACCTGGGTGTTCTGGGCGGTAGTGCTGGCCGCGGTGATGGCGCCCGTCGCCTGGTTTCTCACCCGCGAGCGCCCGGAGGAGCTGGGACTTGTGCCCGACGGCCTCTCCTTCGATCCCCCGGGTCGGGGGGCCGCCACAGCGGCAGAGACTGTGCGCGAGGAGGTCTGGGACCTGCCCGAGGTCCTGCGCACCTCCACCTTCTGGATCATCCTGCTGACGGCGTCAATCCCCAGCATGGTGGGCACCGGTGCCCAGTTCCATCACATGTCCATTCTGACGGAAAACGGCGTCTCCGCCGGCGTGGCGGCATCAGTGTTCACCATAGGTGCGACGACCAGGTTGATCCTCACGCCGCTGGCGGGATACATGTGTGACCGCTTTCCCATTCACTACGTGCTATCGGGGGCGCTGGTGGCGCAGGCCTTGAACCTGGCATGTCTCCTGGTGACCACCTCGGTGCAGACTGCGGTGGTCCTCGGGCTGCTGCAGGGGGTGCGCATGTCCTTTCTGGTCGTGGTGGGCGGGGTCATCTGGCCGCACTACTTCGGGCGCAGGTATCTGGCCAGCATCCGGGGAGTGACGACCGCCGGCATGGTCATTTCCTCTGCCCTGGGCCCCCTTCCCTTTGGATTGGGGTACGACATATTCGGAGGATACACCGAGGTGCTGCTGCTCATGACCGCACTGCCCCTGCTGGGAGCAGTCGCCGTGCTCTTCGTCCGCCGTCCCGAGAAGGCGGACTCCCGGCGCTCGGTTGCCGGCGATGACGACAGCTGATCCTCCCGCAATCCCCTCCGGCGGCAGAGCCCGGGTGCGCAGCCGATCGATGCGGCCGGAGTGAGGGTGGCGCTGGCGAGAGGAGGGAAATGGCAATGGAGGAAGAGACGAAGATCGTGCCGTCAGAGCGGATCATGCTCTCCGGCATTGCGCACGTGTGCATTGTCGTCAGGGACGTGGAGAAGACAGCCCGCACCTACAGCTCCCTGTTCGGCGTCGGCCCCTTCACCATCCGGACGACCCACACGCCCCCCTCGCGGGGCGCGGTGCACGGTGAGCCGGCCGGCTACACGCTCAAGTTTGGCTATGCGCAGGCCGGCCCCATCGTGCTGGAGCTGGTGGAGACGGTCGAGGGAGATACCATCTACCGGGAATTCATCGACGAACACGGAGAGGGAATTCATCACATAGGATTCCCCGCCCCGGCCCCCTTTCGCCGGGAGCTGGCCAGGTGGGAGGAAAACGGGATCGAGCCGCTGCAGACAAATGAGCGCGATGATCCCAGGTACGGCTGGGCCTACATGGACACGCAACAGACCGCCGGCTGCATTCTCGAGATCGTGTGCGATCCGCCCGGGGGCTGGTGGAACAGTGTCTCGCTGGCCCGGGATCTGAGGGGACCCCTGGGTGAGGACTGAGGAAGGGGCCTGCGTTCGGGCGTGTAGATTCGCGGCCAGAGGCCCTGGCGTCACAATCCCCAGGCGAGGTTGGCTATCAGGGAAAGCAGCAGGACAGATGCGACGGTGAGGATTATGCCCACCCTGAGCATCTGGGAACTCTTGAAGTAACCCATGGCGTAGGCTATGGCATTGGGCGGTGTGTTGGCGGGCAGCAGAAATGCCAGGCAGGAGGACAGGCCCGCCACCATGCCCAGCATGACCGGGTCGAGCCCCAGCTGGTAACCCAGGCCCACGGCAACCGGCACGAAGGTGGTTGAGGTGGCGGTGAGACTGGAGAAGAAGGTGATGCTCATGGCGGTGATCAGGGCCAGGGCGGTGACGATGATGATGCCGCTGCTGTGACCGAAGAGCGACGAGAATCTCTCCGCGATGATGGCGATCACCCCGGTCTGGTTGAGCCCCGACCCCAGGGCCAGGCCGCCTCCCACCAGTATGAAGATGCCCCAGCCGATGTCGCGGGAGGCCTCCTCCCAGGGGATGACGCCAGCGCGCGGGGCGGTGAAGAGTAGGGCGATGATGACCGAGGCAATGTAGAGCCATCCCGAAGGTAGGTTCCAGAAAGAGTCGGCCGTCCACAGGAGCAGGGCCAGGGCGAACAGGACGAGCACCTGCTTCTGCCTGGCAGTCAGGGGACCCATCTGTTCCAGCTCGGCCCTGACCGCCGCCGCCCCTCCCCGAATGCGGTCGACCTCGGCGGGATAGACCAGAAGCAGCAGCCGCCACGCAACCGGGATGAGCAGCACCACCACCGGGAAGGCCCGCAGAAACCAGTCGAGGAAGCGGATCTCGACCCCGGTCATGCGGGCGATGAGGGCGATCGTGATGGAACAGGCGGGAGTTCCGGCCGGTGTTCCCATGCCGCCGATGTTGGCTGCCGCCGCTATGCCCAGCATCATCGCCCGGCCGAAATTGCTGCTTCCGGGATGAATGTCGGTCATCTTCATTATTCCCAGGGCGATGGGCAGCATGATCGCGGTGGCGGCGGAATTGGATATCCACATGGACAGAACGGCGGTTGACGCCATGATGCCCAGCAGGAGACGGTCGGTTCGTTCTCCCATGGCGGATACAATCATCAGACCCACCCGCCGGTCCAGCTTGTACCTGGAGAAGGCGCTGGCCATGATGAAGCCGGCGAAGACGATGCTGTTCACCGGGGTGGCAATGTGGGCCAGACCCTCGGAGATGGACTGGATGCCGTACAGGGCCTGAAGGAGTATTATCACCAGCCCGGTCAGAGCGATGGGAATGCATTCGGTCACCCAGAACAGGGCTCCGAGCACGGCAATACCCATCATGATCACTGCCTCGGGAGAGAAGTCGGAAGGAAATGAAAGCCGAGTCAGAAGGTAGGCGCCGATCAGACCCAGAATGATTATGCCCAGCCGCCTGTCTTCCTTCTTGATCATCTCGCCCTCCGGTCTCGGCCCCTTCCCTCCGGCATGTCCCGGGGGCCCTGCCAATAATTAAACACCCGCGAGAGAATTGAATCAAGCGCGGCCCGTCGTTCCGCTGCGGTCCCGGAGGTGCGCAGCTGGCCCGGCGGCAGATTTCATTGTACAATCTGCTTGTGACGAGTCCGCACACACCCTTTTCGCAGGCTCACGATGCCGGGAGGTGTAAGAGGTGATTGATAACCGCATCATTGACCGCGCCACGGGGGACGTGCCCGACTACGCGGCCTTTCTCACCGTCGACGAGCTGAGGGAGAGCACGCGGGAGCTGGCAACCGCGCATCCGGATTTGGCCGAGGTGACTACCATAGGGCGGTCCCGCAACGGAGATCCCATCGAGATGCTGAGCATCGGATCCGGCCGGCTGAAGGCGCTCCTGTTCGCCTGCCCTCATCCAAATGAACCCGTCGGCGCCATGACCCTGGAGTACCTGTCGCGCAGGCTGGTGGCAGATGACGAGCTGAGAGAGTCGATGGATTGCACCTGGCACCTGGTCAAGTGCATCGACCCCGACGCCACCCGGTTGAACGAGGGCTGGTTCGAGGGACCTTTCACCCCCGAGCACTACGCCAGGAACTACTTTCGCCCACCCAGTTACGGCCAGGTGGAGTGGACATTCCCCTTCCACTACAAGACTGTCGGCTTCGACCGGCCCCTGCCCGAGACCCGGGCGCTCATGGATGTGATCACCGAGCATCGACCCGAATTCATGATGTCTCTGCACAATGCCGGCTTCGGGGGAGCCTACTTCTACATATCCCGGCCCTGCCCGCCCCTGTATCCTCTGCTGCACCGGGTGGTGAGGCAGCAGCGGCTGCCGCTCCATCTCGGCGAGCCGGAGATTCCCTACGCCGAGGTCTTCGACCGGGCGATATACCGCATGATCGGCCGGCGCGAGGGTTACGACTACCTGGAAGAAAACAGCGACGTTGACCCGGCAGAGGTCATCAGCGGCGGGACATCGAGTCACGATTTCGCCCAGGAGGTCGCCGGCACCTACACCCTGGTCTGCGAGGTTCCCTACTACTACGACCCGCGCATCGACGATGCCACTGAAGCCGACTGCACCAGGCGCGAGGCAGTCCTGGAGGGTATCAGGATTGAAAGCGAATTCCAGGGGCGTCTGGAGAGCGCCTACCGGGAGGTCGAACCGGTTCTGACCCGGCCCTCTCCCTTTCGCGAGGCGATTGAGGAGGCGGTGGAGAAGGGACGGGCGGGCATCGAGGCGAAGGAGTCGTGGGCCCGCAGCGATCCGGGGCTGGACAGGCCGGCAACGCGAGCGGAGGTATTCGACAGTGTCGCCCGCCCCCGCTTCTACCGGCTCCTGATCCTGGGAATGTATCTGCGGCTTTTGCGGATCGAGCGGGCTTTCGGCGGGGCGCGCCCCCGCACCCGCCGGCTGGAACTGGCCACCGCCGGCGCCGAGGAATTCTTCCAACAGTGGCATCGCGCCACGCTGTCCGACCTGGACTGCCAGGTCATTCCGATTCAGAAGCTGGTCAGAGTGCAGCTGGGTTCTGCCCTGTACACCGCCTCAGCCGTCGCTGACAACCTGACTGAACCTGCGGACAACAAATGAGATTCCCGCTTCGGACGGGAGGGAGATGCATGGATCTCAAGTGGATAATTATCGGCCTGGCGGCGGTCCTGGTCGTGGCAGTGATCATCGCAACCCCGTTGGCCGCCCTGGTCGGCCTGCGAATCCTGCCCGGGCTGTGGCAGGCGGGGCCGGGGGCAATTCCCCATTTTGAGCGGGTCATGTTCGGCTCCGCACCGAACTCGGTCATCATCTACCTGATCGGTCGCCTTTTCCGCTTCGCCCTGTACGGGGGGATCGCCGTACTGGCGGTGCTCATCCTGAGGGACACAAGCCGGCGCCGGAGCGCTGAGCCGGAGCCACCGGCCGACGAGGCGGCCCGGCTGCGCGCCGAGATAGACCGCCTGCAGCGGCGTCTCGACCAGCTCGAGCCTCAGCCCGGCGGGGAGGGCCAGGAACACGGCGAATTGGACGATCGCGCTTGAAGCTTCTCACCTCCGGGGTGAACTGGCGGGACCAGTTCAACATAAGATACCCGTGAAGGGATTATGTACCCCGGAGGTGATCCGATGCGAAGGCGACGACGGAGGAGACTGCTGGTTGTTCCCGAGGACCCCTTTGAGCGTCTGCTGCTGCTTCTTCTGTTTCTACTGGGACTGCCCATCATATTTGGGCGCAGGTGATCCCGGCGCATTCGTTTCCCGGAGCTGCGGCCCGGGGGCGCGAAGGAAGGCCCGCACCCCGGGCCGCTCACCGCCGCCACTGGCGGCGCAGATCGACGGTGGCGGCGGCCACGTCGCAGACGCCGTCGGCCAGTACCTTCAGGCGCTTGCGGGCGTCGCTGTCCTCTTCGGCCGGGGCAGCGGCAGAAACCCCCTGGTGGCCGATTCCGGCCGGGCTGGAATCCCCGACGATGATCATTCCCTGTATCAGCATCATGTCGTGAATGGCGCGGACCGTGGTCTCCTGGCCTCCGAAGCGCCCGGCGCCCACCGATGCCGCCGCCCCCACGGTGTACAGCAGTGATCCGCTTCTGCGGAGGGCCCGGGTGAGGTCCCACAGGCCCTTGAGGGGGGCGCTGACTGTTCCGAAATACACCGGCGACGCCGCCACGATGATATCCGCGCGCGCCATGCGGGAGAAGAAGGCCTCCAGCCGGGTGCCGGCATAGCAGCTACCCTCACAGCTGTCCGAGCAGGCGGTGCAGTGCGGGGTGTCGAGTTCTGCCAGCAGGTCGCACGCCCAGGCCAGCTCAGTCTCGACGCCCCTACCGCCGAGGTGCGTGCGCAGGTCGGCCAGCATCTGATAGGTGTTGCCCCCTTCATTGCTGCTGCCGTTGATCAGGATTGCCTTCACAGTGGATCTCCTCTCACTATTGATGTACCGGGTACTTCTTCAGGGGACTCCCGTTTCCCTTGCGGGCAAGGCAGGAAAGGCCGCCTCGGTGCAGAAAGATGCCGTTGAAGACCACGTGAGAGAAGCGCACTCGCCTCGCCCGGGGGCCGCCGGTGAAGTCCGGCACGTCCGGGCGGCGGCGAGGCGATGGACAGCGAAAGGAGCAGGCCATGACCGACCGGGAAAGCATACTCAGAAAACAGCGCGACTACCTCTATCCCTCGATCGCCACCTACTACGAGGATCCGCCGGTGATGCAGCGCGGCGAGGGAATGCACATGTACGATTCGGAGGGCCAAAGATACCTGGACTTCTTCGGCGGCATTCTCACCGTCAGTGTGGGGCACTGCAACCCGCGCGTGACTGAGCGGGTCAGGGAGCAGGTCGGAAAACTGGTGCACACATCCACCGTGTACGTGACCGAGCCGCAGGTTCTTCTGGCCGAGAGACTGGCAGAGATTGCCCCGGGAGACCTGTCCCGCACCTTCTTCACCAACAGCGGGACCGAGGCCGACGAGACTGCGGTGATCTCCGCGCAGATGCTGACCGGAAGACAGGAGATCGTGGCCCTGCGCCACTCCTACAGCGGTCGCTCCATGCTGGCCATGTCGCTGACCGCACACCACAGCTGGCGGATCGGGGGCACCCACATCGCAGGGATCAAGCACGCGCACAGCCCCTACTGCTACCGATGCGCCTTCGGGCGACAGTACCCGGACTGCAACCTGGAGTGCGCGCGGGACGTGGAGGAGCTCATCCAGACCACCACCTCGGGCCGCGTGGCCGCCTTCATTGCCGAGCCGATCCAGGGTGTCGGCGGGTTCATCACCCCGCCCCCCGAGTACTTCTCCGAGGTGATGGACATCATCAGGCGCTACGGCGGCATATTCATCTGCGACGAGGTGCAGACGGGGTTCGGACGCACCGGCGGCAGGTGGTTCGGCATCGAACACTGGGGTGTGCAGCCCGACATCATAACCTGTGCCAAGGGCATTGCCAACGGCATTCCCATGGGGGCGACCATATCCACGCCGGAGGTGGCCTCGGCCTGGAGCGGCAATACGATTTCCACCTTCGGCGGCAACCCGGTCAGCTCGGTGGCGGCGCTGGCCACGCTGGATGAGATACGCCAGCGGGACCTGCTCACCAATTCGCAGGTGACCGGTGATCGCCTGCGGTCCGGCCTGCAGACCCTGCAGGAGAAGTATCCCGTCATGGGGGACCTCCGCGGCATGGGCCTCATGCAGGGGGTGGAAGTGGTCCGGGCAGACAGGGAGCCGGCGCCGGACCTGGTGGATAGAGTCTTCGAGGAGAGCAGAGAGAGAGGTCTGCTGCTGGGCAGGGGAGGACTCTTCGGCAATGTCATACGCATATCACCGCCGATGATCGTGAGTCCGGACGAGATTGACGAGGCCCTGGACATTCTAGACCGGGTCTTCGCATCCCTCGGAGACGACGCGCGGGTCCTGTGACGGTCGGCCCCCGCCATGCGCACCCCTGGGCGCCGGATCAGAGGTGATCGGGGTCAGGCGGACGGCCCGGTGGACGGGTCCCGGCGATTGCCGGGGGCAGTGCCCGAACACGATGTTCCCCGGCTGTCAGTGGCAGTGGCGGACGGAGATGATCTCCTGTATGCGGGGAGGTTCGGTCTGAGGAAGGTCGCCGCTGACCTGCCTGCGTCCCCCCAGGCGATGTGCGGGATAGCCCCGGTCACCAGATCCTTGCCACCGCGGCCGTGACGTTCCCGTGGAGGAGGGCAGACTCAGAACCCGGGACCGGGGGAGACTCGCTGCGGATGCCGCTCATCGTCGCAGGACTCTTCCCGGGTGCTGCCTGGGAGCGGCTCCCTCCCAGGCAGTGCGCCCGTTGACCAGCACTGTCTCCATGCCCTCCGAGACCTGCTCCGGGTCATCGTAGGTGGCCCGGTCGATGATCCTCTCCCGGTCGAAAACCGCCAGGTCCGCCTTCATCCCGACCTCAATGGTCCCCCTGTCCCGTAGCCCGATCAGTCGGGCCGCTGACGAGGTGGCCTTTCTGATGCCCTCCTCGAGGGTCATGAGCCCCCTGTCCCGGGCGTATCGACCCAGGAAGCGGGGGTATGTGCCCCACAGCCGCGGGTGAGGCCTGCCTCCGTAGATTCCGTCGGTGCCCACCACGGTGACGGGGTGGGCCAGCACCTTCTCGAGGTTCTCCTCGCTTCCGTAGTGGGCGATCATCGTCACCTCGAGCTGCTCTTCCAGCAGCAGGTCGCAGACCACGTCCACCGGATCCTCTCCCGTCTCCCGGCTGATGTCCCCGATGGACTGGCCCACCAGATGTTCATTGGCCTGCCCCGCGACCCAGGAAATGACGATGCTGTCCCAGCCGACGGAGATGGAGCGGTTGTGCCATACTTCCAGGCCCTGGGTGAAGGCATGGTGCACCCTGGCACGCCAGGTCTCATCGGAGAGACGCTTCAGGCAGGTTTGTGGTCCGCCGTCCAACATCCAGGCGGGCAAGACCGCGCTCAGAACGGTGCAGCCGGCCAGGTACGGGTAGCGATCGGCGGTGACCGACAGGCCCTCGTCGATGGCGGCGTCGATCCGTTCCAGCGCGCGGGGGAGAAGGTGCCACACCGCCCTGCCGTGGGCCTGAAGGTGGGAGATGTGCAGCCGGCAGCCCGAGCTGCGGCAAACGTCAATGACCTCGTCCAGAGCATCGAGCAGGTACAGTCCCTCATCCCGCATGTGCACGACGAAGACCCCGTCACATTCCGCCACCACCTCAGTCAGTGCCGCCAGTTCCGAGGTGGGACCGTAGCTGCACGGGGGATAGATGAGGCCGGTGGACAGGCCCCACGCCCCCTGTTGCAGGGCCTCGCGCAGCTGCGTTCTCATGGCGTCGAGCTCGGCCGTTGTCGCCGGGCGATCGCCGGCGCCGACGGCCAGCAGCCGCAGCGGGCCGTGGGAGGCGAGCACCGCCTGGTTGTTGGGAAGCCGTGCCTCGTCGAGGGCATCCAGGTAGTCAGAAAAGGTACGCCACGTCCACTGCCCGGGCGGGCGCCGGCCCAGCAGTCCCGCTGTCAGCCGGGACAGATGGTCGCGGGTGTGTGCCTCCACGGGAGCCACACCCAGGCCGTCCTGCCCAAGGAGTTCGGTGGTGATGCCCTGGCTCAGTTTGGCCGTCGGCGGGGGGTCTGCCAGTAACCTCAGGTCTGAATGGCTGTGAGTGTCGATGAAGCCCGGACACACCACGCGGCCCGCGGCGGACAGGACCCTCTCCGCGTCCGGCAGGGACGTGCCTATCCCGGCGATGGTTTCGCCGGATATGCCCAGGTCGGCGGAATATGCCGGCCGCCCTGATCCGTCAATGATGGTACCGCCGGTTATCTTGAGATCCAGCACTGTCGGTCTCCTTTCCGGCCGCCAGCCGGCGGCCCGTCGAACTGCCTCACTATTTGGCGGAGGGGGCACCGAGTCCTGCCGACATCCCGACCGAGCATCCGGCGCCGCCGGGGACGGATTGAGGCCTCTCCGGCCCCGCACTCAGCGGGCGGGACCCGCTCAGACTGCGGGCCCCGCCACGGATCCGCCGCTGCAGTCGTGGCCCCTGCCGGCAGCGATCCGCTATCGACCGATCTGGTATCCCTCCGGTGGCTCCGCTCCCAACAGGTGACGGACGAAGTAGTCCCAGCGTTTGCGGATGAAGTACGGATCGTCCGTACAGGCGTGGCTGCGGTTGGGCAGAATGAGCATGTCGAAGTCCCTGTTCGCCTTTATCAGGGCGTCAACGACCTGCATGGTGGAGCCGACGTGCACATTCTCGTCCATTTCGCCGTGGATGAGCAGGAGCTTGCCCCGCAAGTTGTGGGCGAGACGCGAGTTGGCCTGTTCATCGTAGTGCTGTCCAACCGGCAATCCCATGTATCGCTCCACCCAGCTGGCCTTGTCCAGCCGGTGATCGTGATTGCCCGCAGAGGATACCGCCACCTTGAAGAAGTCGGGATGGGCCAGGATGGCATGGCACGAGGAGTAGCCCCCGGCTGAGTGACCGTAGATGCCCACCCGCTCCAGGTCCATGTACGGGTAGCGAACTGCCAGCTGTCGCAGGGCGGCGATGTGATCCTCTACTCCGCCGTCGCCGAGATTCCGGAAGGAGACGTCGTGGTATGCCTTCCACCGGTACGGCATCCCCAGCCCGTCGATCATCACCACGACGAAGCCGAGTTCCGCGTGGGCCTGGGCCTGCCAGAAGCGGGTGCCTCGCCCCTCAGCCATGTGGGCAAAGGACGCGTGCGCCCGGTTCGTCTGCGGCCCCGCGTATATGTCGTCCAGGACGGGCAGCGGCCTGGAGGGGTCGAAGTTCGACGGTCGAAGGATGATTCCGTAGATGTCGGTGACGCCGTCCCTGGCCTTCGCGCAGAAGCGCTCCGGCAGGGTCCAGCCCGTCTCCAACAGAAGCTCAATATCCGCCTCCTCCAGGGTGCAGATCAGCTCCCCGTCTCTCGTGCGCAGCCCATAACGAGTGTTACACCCACGGGCGATTTTACAGATGTCGCTTTCCGCTGGCTTGAAAGCACAGACGGCAGCACTTATACGGAGGTGGTTGGAGAGACGGGCGAGACCTTTGCACCGCCTGCCCTTAGTCAGGATACCTGGTATAAACGTGAGGTTACGGCCACTCTTAACGGTCAGGAC
>JAWOBW010000288.1:0-3160 GCA_046484105.1 Bacillota bacterium | reverse complement strand
GGGTACCGAATCGACCAGCACTTCACATTTGGCAGCAAGCTTGAACAGAGCGGCGGAAACATCCCCTACCTGGAATGAAACATGGTGGAGCCCCTCCCCATAGATACGCTATCGAGCCCACCGTGCAGCACCTCGAAGTCCGGGGCGCGGTAACCGGCAGGCACGACTCCCAACAGGTCCTCCATTATCTGCCAGCACCGTCGGATTTCCTGCCTCTCCTGTTCAACTGAAGTCGGTACACTGTGTGTGTAGCTGTGATACCCAATCTCGTGTCTCGCATCGACAATCCTGCGCACTGCTCCCGTATAGTCCTCAATGATCTTGCCGGGAATGAAGAAGGTGGCGTTCACTCCGAAGCGGCGCAGAAGCGACAGGATTCTCGGGACCCCGGTGGTCACTCCGTACGCGCCCTGAGAGAACATCACCGGGCTGTCGCGGCCCTCGGCCCGCGACAGCCACAGCGTCTCGGCATCCAGGTCGAAAGTGAGGGCCACCCCGCATCGCACTCCGTCAGGCCAGAATCCATTCATGTGAGCCAACCCCGTTTCCCAGATGGTGTATTGTCAGAATCTACTCCCCTTCGTTTCCCTGGTGCGACTGCAGACGCGCCCGGGTTCCCCCGCTCTTGCTGCGCCACCGCGGCTGAAATCCCGGCACCCCGGTGCTTCTGACCAGGTATAGCCCGATGATTACCGCCCCGGCCCCGGTCACGCGCATGGGCGTCCAGGGTTCGGTCAGAATGACATACCCGAAGACGCCGGCAACCACTGGGTTGAGATTGCTGTATATGGCGGTCCTGGTGCTGCCGATGACCCGCACGCCCCAACCCCAGACCAGGTACCCGATTACCAATGCGCCGATGGACCCATACAGCAGCATCAACCAGCCCGTGGGGCTGACCGATCCCCAGTCCTGTACCCTCATGTGCGGAATGCTCATGGCCACCAGGGGGACCGCACCGAGAACCATGGCGTAAGCGGTGACCCGCAGAGCTGAACGGCGGGCCAGGATAGGCCGACACATCACCGTGTATCCCGCCCAGCAGATGGCACCGGCCAGGGTCAATATGTCGCCGGGAAGTGTGCCCGACGACAGTACGATCTTGTGACCCGCCCCGAAGATGATCAACACTGCACCGCTCAGGGAGATGAACACACCCCTCCACTGCCAGGTCGTGAGTACCTCGTCCGCCCAGAGACTGCTCATCACCGCCACCCAGACCGGGGCCGTCGCCACCATGAAAGCCGTATTCCCGGCGGTGGAGAGATTGATGCCGTTGATGAACAGCAGCTGGTACACGGTATTGCCCACCAGGCCGGTCAGCAGCAGCCATCGCCATTCGCGCCGGGTCATTCCGAGGTTCTTTTCGGTGAACACCAGGATCGTCAACATGGTCAATGAGGCGATGATGAAGCGGAGGGCGTTGAACGCCATGGGGCTCATTTCCGTCAGGGCAACCTTGACCGCGACCATGTTACCACCCCAGATGAACATGCCTCCCGCCAGGGCGACGTCCACCAAACCGAACTGCGGGCGAGCGGTTCTGGCCTGCACATCCTCCACCTGCTACCATCTCCCCCAAGCTGCGAGTGATCAACCTGGAGGGGTATTCTCGCGGGACCCCGGGTGTTCCTCCCCGGACCGGCGAGGCACCGCGCCCGTCGGCCGGGCTCCATCCTCGATCACATGCTGGTCGGGGCATTTCCGCCTCAATGGCGGGGTAGGTGAAATCCAAAAGTGCTGCCCCGGCCGACCTCGCTCTGAACGAACACCTCACCACCGTGAGCAGCCACGATGTGTTTGGCTACAGCCAGTCCCAAGCCAAAACCCGGTGACGCCGTCCCGCGCCGGCCCCGGTAGAACCGCTGGCATCAGCAGATCCAGCCAGCTTCCGCGACGGAGATGGAAGATGTCAAACCCGGACAGCAGCCCCGCAATGAAGACTCCGGCGGTCAGAATCCAGGTCACTGTCCCTTCACCAACCGGTAACCCACGCCCCTGACCGTCTCCAGGGAAACGTCCGCGCCCGCATCCGCCAGCTTCCTGCGCAGCCAGTGAATGTGAACATCAACCGTCCTCGTCTCCCCGAAGTAGTCGTAACCCCACACCTCATTGAGAATCTCGTCCCTTCCGCACACTACGCCCACCCGCTGGGCCAGATGAAGAAGCAGGGAGAACAGCCGCGGCGTGAGTTCGAGGAGTCTCTCACTCACGCAGGCAGTGCGGGAGGCTGCATCCAGGGATAGGTTTCCCACGGCAACCTGGCTCAGATTCTTCTCGGGTGCGTTCCGCCTGAGATTGGCCCGGATTCGCGCGAGAAGCACACTGAGGCTGAAGGGTTTGGTGACGTAGTCGTCCGCTCCCATCTCCAGACCGCCAATGATATCCGGCTCCGCATCCCGGGCAGTGACAATCACCACCGGGACATCACTCTCTCGCCGCAGGAGGCGGCAGACATCCAGCCCGGATATGTCAGGCAGCATCAGATCTAGCAAGACCATGTCCGGCGAATACGTTTTCGCCAGATCGAGGGCTTCCTCTCCGCTCTCCGCCTCCAGCGTTCGATATCCCTCGCGCCTGAGAGCGGAAACGAGGGAATACCTGATGTTCTCCTCGTCTTCAACCACAAGAATGAGCCCGCATCGATCATTCATACTAGCCCTCCCCGGGGGCGTCAATCACCCTTTCGCCGGTCAGCAGGTACGTCACCGCCTCGGCTACATTCGTGGCGTGGTCCCCCACCCGCTCCAGGTGACGGGCCACGAACAGAAGAGGAATCGCCCTCTTGATGGTGCGCGGATCTTCGATCATGAAGGACAGAAGCTCCCGGAAGATCTGCCAGTACAGATCATCAATCTCACTGTCCCTGCGGCACACCTCTTGGGCGGCAGAGCAGTTCTCCTCGATCAGCGCGGTGAGGGCGTCACGGAGCATCTCCTGGGCTGTGGCCGCCATGCGTGGTATGTCAATGAGCGGTTTGAGCAGCGGCTCTGTCCCCAGATCCAGAGCGATGCGCGCAATGTTGACGGCGAGATCCGCAACTCTCTCCAGATCCACCGCAATGCGGATGGTGCTGATTATGCGTCGCAGATCAGAGCCGACCGGCTGATGCCTGGCGATCACCGCCTCGGCCGCCTTCTCCAGTGCCAGGGCCTGTTCG
>JAWOBW010000155.1:0-28690 GCA_046484105.1 Bacillota bacterium | reverse complement strand
CCGATGCAACGGATAGATCAATGAAAGCTTCGGATGACTCCCAGAGCGGTACCGGCCCGCATGACGGGCATAACCCTGGGTCTGACCCAGTACCTCCCACCCTGCAGCGCGATAACAGGTGCCCCGGAACCGGGTCGGATCCACGAAGGTCTCCGCCAACACCACCCCGTGACCATACGCCTGCTCCCAATCAGCTGACAATCTTCGCACTGTTCGGGAAAGCACCATGGAAGCGAGGTTCGGACGGCGCTCCTCGGACAACATCAGAAAACGGGCGTTGTTGGCCACCAGAGAAAGCCTCTGGTGACGCTGATCTTCTGACCAGCCGATCCACCGATCCCGGTGACCCGTCTTGTAAGCAGCACTGCTCCATCCCAAAAGCGCTGCCCATCTGCCCTCCCACAAGGCCACATACCGTAAAGACTCACCCACCAGACGCGCACCCAGATAGTGACGGCCTGCCATCAGCTGGTCCCAACGGACACGTTCACACTCCCTGATCGGTCGTACCTCAACAGGTGCTACCTTGCCAGAAACGTTAACTTGTTCGTAGTGATCAGTGCTCTCTTTCATTACTGACCATCTCAAAGCAAGCCAGCAGAAAAAGCCAGCTCAACTTCTGTGGATCAATAGCGCCAAAGCATCAACCGCCCTTGAGGCAGACAAACTCTTTCACCATTCACAACCAGGGGAGGAACTTTCGGAATTATGTACTAGTTCAGTCCATCATTCCACTATGATACTTTCGGAAGACAACCCGAGAAAGCCCGATTGCCCAGTCTCAAGAAAACCTCCCCAGAGACGGAACTTTGAACCATCCCCCTCCGTCCAATTATGGGATGAGGTGTTTACTGGCCCAGGCAGAACGGGAGGTATCAGATGGCACTGGTGGAGATTCAGAACGTGTCACGTGTTTATGCAAACGGCAGACGCAGCGTGACCGCGCTGAAAGATGTGAGCTTCGAGGTTCAGAGAGGCGAATTCCTCTCCATCATGGGAGCATCGGGGTCGGGCAAGTCCACCCTGTTGAACGTCCTCGGATGTCTCGATCGCCCGACCGAGGGCAAGTACTTCCTGGCGGGCAGGGATGTGTCCAGGCTCAGCACAAGACACCTGGCAGACATCCGCGGGGGCATGATCGGGTTTGTATTTCAGACCTTCAATCTTATATCCGGACTGACGGCTCGCAACAATGTGGAAGTTCCTCTGATGTATCGCGGGTACCGCGGGGCGGAGCGCAGACGCATGGCGACAGCTGCCCTGGAAGACGTGGGCATTGCCGATCGTGCAGATCACCGTCCCAACGAGCTTTCAGGTGGAGAACAGCAGCGGGTGGCAGCGGCCAGGGCCCTGGTGACCAGTCCGCTGTTGATCCTCGCCGATGAGCCCACCGGCAACCTCGACTCCAGGTCCAGCGCCGCAATCATGGCCCTGTTCGAGAGAATCAACCGGGAGATGGGTGTCACCGTGATACAGGTCACCCACGACGGGGCCATGGCCAGCTTCGGTGAGCGGGTGATGGTGATCCGTGACGGGGAAATCCTCCGCGACGGCCCGCTGGAGAGCGAGCATCAGCCAGAACCTGACATTCAGAAAGAGTACGGGCAAAGCCAGGCATTAGAAGGGGGCGGGTAGGAAATGTGGCAGCGATTCTTCGCCACAGCTATTGTGGTAATACTGGTGATCGTCGGGGGCTACTACGCGTATCATGCGCTGATGCCGGACGACGCCCAGGCCGGAGGTCCAGTATATGCCACCGCGGAGGTCATCCGCGATGATCTCAGTGTGACAATCGAAGGGTTCGGAAAGCTGAACCCGATCTACTCCAGCAGCATCCAGACCGAAACTGGAGGATTCCTCGAGAGTCTGACCATAAAGCAGGGCGACACCGTCCACGAGGGCCAGATCGTGGGTCGCATTCGCAACGAGGAACTGGTCAACGAGATTCGCACCCTCGAATTGGACATGGAGCGAACTGTCGATTCCCTGGCCTCTGTACTGGGAGTCCCGGAAGATCAGGTGCTGTTCGCCGACCCCAACCGGGGCATCAGCCTGGTGGCACCGATTGACGGGCGGGTGGTCGACCTCAACATCGAGGAGAATGAGCAAATAGAACGAAACGCCCTGGTGGCCCGCATCGTCGACGACTCGAAGGTGCGAATCGTGGCTGAATTCACCCCGTCTCAGTTCTCCCACGTCAGCAATGACATGGAAGTGGAGCTTCGGTTCAAGGACTTTTCCGACAGCCTGACCGGGACAGTGGTGGATGCAAACCCGATCCAGATACCCCGAGGAACCCACTTCGTCCACACCGTCACCATCGAGACGGAGAACCCCGGATTGCTCCGACCCGGCCAGCAGCTTGATGTGGTGATCCCCGGCAGCGTCACCGTGGCCGCCGTGGTGGACAGCTACAACGATGAGACCGTCGTGTGGTCATCCGCCGAGGGCACCATCGCAAGTGTCGCCGTTCGCGAATGGCAACAGGTCGAGACCGGAGAAGTTCTGGCGGAGCTCGGAGGAATGGACACGAGGAGATTCATCTACGATGAGCAGATGAAGATCCGCGACCTGCAGGAACAGCTCGGCCAGAAGAGGCAGCTGCTGGACAGGACAGAGATCAGGTCACCGATAGACGGTGTGGTCGCCTACGCCATGCAGAACTACGGCTACGAACTGCAGCCCGGGCAACACATCGCCAGCATCATTGACAACACCAGGATGGCACTCGACATACAGGTTGACGAAATCGATATCGTCCACATAGAGGAGGGGCTGGAGGCCACGGTGACGGTGGAGGCGTTCCCGGGAGAGGTATTTCCCGCTGCGGTGGTGCGAGTGGACTTCATGGGTCACGACGAAGAGGGAATAACGGTCTACGGGGTGTACCTGGAAGTCGAGCAGACGAAGAACATCCAGCCGGGGATGAGCGCCAATGTCTCCATATACGTGGCCGAGACGACCGGGGCCCTCCTGGTTCCGATCGAGGCAGTGTATGACGTGGAAGGAACGGCCATGGTGGACGTTCTCGTCGACGACAAACCGGAGCCCACAGCCGTTGAACTCGGTCTCACTGGATCCCGATACGCCGAGGTCATCGATGGAATCAACGAGGGGGACGTCGTGGTGACCGGCAGTTCGGGGGACCTTCTCGGCAGTGAGAGTCCAGAACGCTATGACGGGCCGAGTCTGGTACCCGATGTACCCGAACCGGCCAGACCGGGGAGGTGACAGTGGTGGCAGATCAGCACGATGCACCCCGCCCGCGGCGGGGCAGCTGGACCGTCAGGACCTTGTTTGGCCTGCAAAGCGCAGTAGAGGGACTTCTCAGTCACAAGCTGCGCAGTTCACTCACTGCCCTCGGAGTGGTGGTTGGCGTCGCCTCTCTGATCGCCCTGCTGGCCATTGGCAATGGAGCCCGGGCCGCCATCGCCCGTCAGTTTGAGAGTCTGGGCAGCAACCTGATCAAGGTTGAAACGCATCGCTGGGACATCAGGCTTCAGACCAAGGATGCCGAGGAGCTGGTCGAACGGGTTCCGACGGTCATAGCAGCCATGCCTGTCACCCAGAACGAGGAGGTGCAGGTGAAGTATCGCCGGCTGGTGAAGATGATGTCGGTGACGGGGGTGAGCGCAAACTTCCCGGAGGTAAGGGATCACGAGATCCTCGCGGGACGCTTCTTCTCTCCCATCCACGTGCAGGAGAGAATGCGGGTTGCCGTCCTCGGATACGACGCGTGGAGAACGCTGTTTGGAACTACAGACCCGACTGGTGAGGGAGTCTATCTCAACGGGCAGCGCTTCACCGTAATGGGCGTGTTGGAGAGCAAGGGCGAGGGCATGGCAGACGACATAGATAAGCGAATAGTCGTGCCAGTGACCTCGGCGCAGCGCATCGCCCTGAGCGGCCGGGTGCACGAGTTGTGGCTGAAGGCACCCAGCGCACCCGCGGTTGAAGCTGCCATGGTCCAGGTGGGGCGTATATTGAGGCACCAGTTCAATCTTGAGGACCCGTCGGAGGAGGATGGGCAGGTCGTGCCGGGCATGGATCGTGCGATCTACCGCGAGGTCGGCATGTCCGGCGGTTATGTGGGGATGGAACCGTATCCATACTACGATCCCACCAGACAGCAGTCCGATGGTCCTCCTCTCACCGTCACCAGCCTGAACACCATGGTGGAGGAGGCCAGCGAGGCGAGCCGGGTCATGACCATGATGCTGGGAGGTGTGGCCTCCGTGGCGCTCCTGGTCGGCGGACTCGGAATCATGAACATCATGCTGGTGTCGGTGTCAGAGAGAACCCGCGAGGTCGGCATCCGCAAGGCGCTCGGCGCACACCCCCTGGATCTGACCTCGCAATTCATGGCGGAAGCCCTCATCCTGTGCGTGACCGGGGCACTGTTGGGAATCGGCGCTGGCTACGTCGCAACTGAGGTGGCGTCCCGCTATGGCATTGAAACCCTGTTTCTAACGCAGTCGGCCCTCGCCGCCTTCCTGGCAGCAGTGGGAGTGGGAGTGCTCTTCGGGGCGTATCCCGCTTACTGCGCTGCCCAGCTGGAACCCGTGGAAGCCCTGCGTCATCAGCAGTGACTCCGAGGCGGATCTCGATCCTCGGGGAGGCCCGGTGAGGTGCAACGATCGAGACGAAACGGCATGAATTCGGCGGCGGGGAAGGAACTCTCTCCTCCCCCGCCCCAGTTTCATCATCGCCATCATTCTGTTTGCTGCTTCAAGGCATGGCGGCAGTCCTTCACTGGACAGCCCTGAGCACCGCTGAAGCTGCAGGTCCCGGCAGGCGGGAAACCGGGTGACCTCGGCTGCCGGCGCGAGATCACCAGATACGTCGCTGTCAGGTCCCGCCAGTTGCCTCAGCGACGGATCACCCTGACTGATCCGAAGACGGCATTGGCCTCAATGAATATGGACCCCTCTTCCTCACCGGATCCCGGTAACGTATAGGTGTGCTCGCCAAACGATGTAGACATGCCGTCCGGGGTCTCGACGCTGCCGAAGACCGCGCTCGCCTGCACCCGCACCGGCACGTCGCGCGGAATGAATACGGTGGTTGAACCGAAGACCGAGCTGAACTCAAAGCTGAGATTCTCGCCCTCCTGTGGGCGCTCTATGTTGAACACGCCTTCGCCGAAGACGATACTGTGCTCTCCCGAGGCACGCAGATCTGCAGTGACTCGCGCCATCAATACGGCATCCTGACCAGCGTCAGGCTGCACGCCGAACAGAGCGACCGCCCCAGCATATATGAGGAGCACGCCGAGTGCCACGCGAAACAGGGAAATCCTCAGATTCGCGAAGGATATGATGAGGGCGATTGAGCCGACAATCACGAAGTATATGCCCCAGAACATTTCCGTGAAGAGATGAATCAACACACGCATTCCCCCTTATCCTGGTCCATGCTACCACATGGTGCGCAAAATGGACACAACCCGGGACGCTCGCGGGCCCGAGAACTCACCTGTGCGCTGCCGGCCCGCCCCGCACTCTGTCCCCCTCAGTCGTCACCGCAGCTTCCGGGGTCACCAGCGGGGCGGCGCCGGGGACAGCGGAACCTGCCTCTCCTCGTTCACCAGCAGCCTGAACACGTCCGGTCGATTGTAGTGACCGGTCGCGTCGAACTCCATGCGGCTAGCCGGCACGCGGGACATGTCGAGATCGGCCAGGAGAATCTGCTCTCTTCCGTATACGGGCTCCACCACATACTCACCCATGGGATCGACGATGCAGCTGCCTCCGGAGCAAACGGGGTCCGTCTCGGGAATATCATCCCGACAGGCCAGATCATCCGGATACATGGACCTGGTCACGTATTGATTGCAGCCGAGGACGAAGCAGCGCCCCTCCAGGGCGATGTGCCGAAGAGTAGCCTGCCAGCGCTCTCGTTCATCTGCCGTGGGAGCCAGGTAAATGTCCACACCCCTGGCATACATCGCGGCGCGTGCCAGTGGCATGTAGTTCTCCCAACAGATCAGACTCCCGATCCTTCCACCGGGGGTGTCGATCACCGGCAGGGTGCTGCCGTCACCCTCACCCCATATCAGTCGTTCCGCGGCCGTGGGCTTGAGCTTTCGGTGCTTTCCGAGCAGCGTGCCGTCGGGACCGAAATACGCCACGGTGCAGAATAGGGTGCCGCCGGAGAACTCGGCATCCCTCTCGATTATGCCCACTGCCAGGTGAACGCCGTGCTCGCGGGCCGTTTCACACAGCACCTGCCCGGTCTGCCCCTCAAGTTCAACTGAACTCTGCCAGTAACGAAGCCAGTCCCTTCTTCCCTCCTCGGTCCTGCTGCCGACGCGGGTGCCAAAGGTGAGCCCGCGAGGATACCCCGATATGAAAGCCTCCGGGAAGAGAACCAGCTCGGCACCTGAACGCGCCGCCTCGCCGGTCAGCCGCACCACCTTCTCAGTACAGGCCGCCCGGTCCATCAGGATTGAGCCGGCCTGCACGACAGCCACCCTGAACGAATGCTCCATGTCACCCATAATCACATACCTCCTCACCTGATTCATGATACCAGATGATGCGGTCGGCGAACGGTATCCCAACCTGATTACGCGAATCCCTGCCCCGTAGATCTGACCTAAATGAACCTCTCGACAGTGCGCCAGGTGCTTCGAACCGCAGTGGTTCAATCTTGAGGTGAACCGCTGCCGTCAAGCTGTTCTAGAGGTCGACAACGCCTCCAGCTGACAGGACAGGGTGTTTGAGAATGCGATATAATGTGTTAGACACAGCTCAGAAACCACGCTGTTTCAACTCTAAAGTTGCCGGGAGGAGTACGACTCCGTGCGAAAGGTCAGGTCCATAATCATCATCTTGATAGCCTGCCTCGCCCTCGCCTACTCGCTGGGGGCAGTGTATGGACAGGTTGTGCATGAAGGGGAGGCACTACCTGATGACGACGTCGACGAGGGTGAATCCGTCACCAGTGAGCATTCCCGCCCCCTGCCACGGGAGGTACATGAAGAGGAAACGGAAGAGCAAGCCTGGGAGGATTCTCCCGTGACAAACCTGCCGGGTCTCGAAGAAACGGTGGCTGCTGATGAGGATGGCCTTCTCACGGTTACGAACCCGGACCACGTGCTCGTTCTGGTCAACAAAGATCGCAACCTGCCAGCTGACTATGTGCCGGATGATCTGGTAATCCCGGATGTCCGGTTCCCGTTCGATGAAGACCATCCCAAGAAGCTCATGCGACAGGATGCTGCTGAGGCACTGCAGCAGCTGATTAGCCAGGCATGGGAGGAATCCCTGGAGCTCTATGCTCTCTCCGGTTACAGGTCGTACGAGACGCAGAGACAGATATTTGCATATAATGTCGGGCAGAAGGGCGAGGAAGCTGCCAACCAGTTCAGTGCGCGGCCGGGGCAGAGTGAACACCAGACGGGACTGGCGATGGACGTCACCTCTCCCCAGGTGGGTTTCGCCCTCACCCAGAGCTTTGCTGACACCACCGAGGGCCGCTGGCTCAGGGAGCATGCCCGTGAATTCGGCTTCATCATCCGTTATCCCGAGGGCAAGGAAGACATCACCGGATACCAGTATGAACCGTGGCACCTGCGGTATGTCGGTGTCGAACATGCCGTTTCCATCTGCGAGGAAGAGCTAACCCTGGAGGAATACCTCGGACAGAGATGACCCTACATACCTGCTCGAGCACCACCCTGCGGGAAGGATCGCACGCCTGCCCATGATCGGATGTCAATAGAAAGACCAGTCCTCTCGGGAGGTCGCTCTCCCGGAGAACTGGTCCGTATCAACGGCAGCGGGCCGAACCTACCCGATCATGACATCTTGCCCCTGATCTCGGTGAATACGCGCAACCGTTGGGCCGCGTAGACTATGGGCGGGATCAGTACGAGCTGAATGAGGATCCCCGGCCAGCTTTCGATTAACCCAACCGTCACCGGTGTCCAGAGTGGAATTCGGTCCAGCCCGATCAACGGCAGGGCGAGATAGGCCAGAAATCCATATATCAATCTCCCACCCAACATGGAGAGGATCAGAGACAGCCAGAGGGTGGTGCGGAATCTGAAGTATAGATAGCCCGAGAGAAAGCCATAGACGGCCAGCTCCATCGTCATCAGTATCGCCGTCGGCATCGGAGGGGGCATACCGGTCAACAGACTGCTGAGGCCGGGAGTTATGATGCCGGCAGTGAAGCCAACGGCGGGACCGCAAAGAAGGCCAGCGAGGAATATGGGTATGTGCATGGGAAGAAACAGCCGCCCCGCAGCCGGTCCTGCGGTGAAGTGAAAGGCTATGGGTGTGAGTAATCCGAGAGCTATGAAGAGGCCGCTCAGGGTTATCTTCTGTGTGGACGTCACATTGGACACCTTCCTTCCATGAGGAAACTGCTGATAGTGTAACACAAATCCCGCGTGACGTGCTACTGGCTTTCACGGAACACCTTGCCGGGGGATTTCGTTCCACTGTAACATCGGAGGGAGCCCCCAGGGGATTCTCGAATCATGAATCATAGATATGACAGGGGGAAGGACCAAATGCACAGGATGAGACGAAGCGACCGGGCGATGACAGAATCAGCGGCATGGCAATTCCTTCAGGAACAGCAGGTCGGTCGACTGGGCCTGATTTCCGATGAAGAACCGTACATTGTGCCCCTGAACTACGTGGTACTCGATAACAGCATATACTTCCACAGCGCCCGCGAGGGCCGCAAAATGGAGGCCCTGCAGCAGAGCTCGCGGGTCTGTTTCCTCGTCGATCAGCTCATCAGTATCAGCAGTGCTCAGCGGGCCTGCGACTTCGCGGCATTCTACCGCAGTGTGATGGTCCGGGGCACAGCTCACCTGATTGAAGACGCCGATCGGAAGATGCAGATACTCAACGCGCTGACTCGAAAATACGCACAGGACCAGGCATTTGCGCCCGCTGCAGCCGAGGCAGTGATGCCCACCGCCGTGGTGCAGATACGGGTGGACTCGATCACGGGAAAGGAAAAGCTGCCCGACTGACACTCCCTCAGGCCCCTCCGCGGAGGGTGCAGTAAAGGTGCATCAGAAATTTGAGCCGGGCGCGTCGTAGGACAATGGTCGGCGGTTCGTCGGGCTGGGCAACCTGCAGCAGGGTACGCAGAATGCAAAGATGATTCTCGCGACCTTGTCCCGCAACATCTGCCGTTTCTCCGTGCTCAATCGGGGAAGAAAAATCCCAACTGAGCTGGCCTTGAGAGGGTTCGCGTCGAATGGGATACTTCGGCTGTCCCCTGAACCTCAGGGAGAGCCTGAAAGCCGGGCCCCACGGTCGGCAGTGAGACAACGCCTCGATCTGCGACCACAATTCCTCAATCTCGGTGCCCTCCGGTCTCCGGATGAGATCAACCACGATCGCCTCGTACATCTTGTAGCGCTCGCACCGGGCGGGATGCACATCGTTCAGATGCGGGCGAATCTCTCGCCGCAGTATCCTGACCAGCCTATCCTTTATGTTCCCGGGTTCACGCTCATTGTCCACGTTCCCGGCCCCTCCCCAGGTTCTAGACTCTCTGTGCCCAGGTATACGCCATTCGTGGGCAAAACCCTTTCATTCCCAGCCAGTCACCAGGGAAGGTGTGGCAGCGCCTGTGTTGAACTGATACAGAAAGAACTGAGGAGGTAGGATTATGGCTGAGAAGGTTCTGCTGCAGGAGTTCACCCGGCCCGCCTTTGAAGAGTATCTCGAACAGGAACCCAATCCCGTCGCCATCATCCCACTGGGATCGGTGGAGCAACACGGACCTCACCTTCCTCTGGGCACAGATACGTACACCGCCCTTTCTATCTCAAAGGAGGTGGCCAATCGCACCAATTCCATCGTGGTCCAGCCCTGCTGGCCGGGTTACTCGCCCCATCACATGGGTTTCGCCGGCACCATTACCTTCAGGGCGGAGACCCTGATCAACATAATCATCGACACTGTGGACAGCCTGGTCGAGCACGGAATCCGCAAGATCATGATTCTGAACGGTCACGGAGGAAATGCGCAGATCGCCGCCCACGCAGCTCGACAGGCCCGACGGCGTACGGGTGCCATTGTGCTCATGCCCACCGGGCCGATGGGAGGCAATCCGGAGGACATGCTCCAGAAGGTCGATGTGCACGCCGGTGCTGGTGAGACTGCCACCGCACTCGCGCTGTTCCCCGACCTGGTCGAGATGTACAGAGTTGATAGCTTCGAGCCCACAGCCAGCTTCGCACCTCAGGTTGAAGCCCTCCGACAGTCCGATGATCCTCATGCGGACATACGCACCCTTCTGGTCATGGCATACATTGGAGACACCCACGAATTCACATCATCCGGGGTGTACGGGTTCACAGATCCCAATGACGCGGACGTGAAGCAGGCACAAGATGGCCTCAACGAACGCATCGATCGTCTGGTCAAGCTGATTGAGTACTGGAAGACCATCGACCTTCCCTGAAGGCAACCCGGGCAGAGGCCGGACACCGACTGTCGCGCTGCGGCCGGGCAAACAGACTCAATCCAGAAGACGGAGGATGGACATGGATATCCTGCAAAGCAGCTTCGTGTTCGACGGTTGCATATTCGCCGAGGGAGACTTCAAGGGTTGCGCCCGCGATGTGGCCGAATCCGGCCTCAATGCTTTCTTTCTGACCATCCCTCACTCCACTGAAGGATTTCGGGAAGCTGCAAGGGCAATTGGCGGGATCCACCAGATGGCCGATGAGCCGGACAGCGGCCTCCGAGTGATTCGAAGCCCCGAGGATCTGCAGAGGGCAGACGAGGAACAGGAAACCGGCCTGGTCCTCTGGTTCCAGGACCCACACCCGATTGAGAACAGTCTGGAGCTGCTCCGGGTTTTCTACGAACTGGGAGTCAGGGCAATCCAGCTCACCTACAATCGCGCCAACTACCTCGGAAGCGGCTGCACCGAGAGAATTGACCGGGGACTCACAGCCTTCGGCGCCAAGGTAGTTCGCGAGATGAACCGTCTCGGCGTCGTGATCGATCTTTCACACAGCAGCAGGCAGACTGCGCTTGATGCCATGCGAGAGAGCACGCAACCGGTCCTCTTCTCCCACGCAAACCCCCGGGCAATCACCGACAGCCCCCGCAACAAGGATGACGACCAACTCAAACTCCTCGCGGAGGTGGGCGGGGTGATCGGCCTGACACCCTGGGGCCCCCTGTGCTGGCGGGGAACAGGGCGCCCCTCACTCGATGATTACATCGATCACATTGAATACGTAGTGGACCTGATCGGGATCGACCACGTCGGCTTCGGCAGCGACAACACGGCAGATCACAGCTCTGACGCAGCAGGTACTGAGGAACAGGCAGCGCTTTATCCTGCCGTGGTCGCCGAGTACAATCGCACGGTGGGCACCCAGCCCTCCGCACGTCACGCGGAGGGATTCAGCGGCCCGCACAACCTGGATAACCTCGTGGACGGATTGATTGGACGGGGCTTCGGCACCGCCGATACTGCCAAACTGCTGGGCGGGAACTTCCTCAGGGTCTTCAAAAAAGTCTGGATGTGACCGGTTGACGGAGCGCCCCGGGGCCAGTGCCAGGTCGCCCCATGTGTCTCTGTGACCCCGGGGCGCGTTAACTGGCTCCGGTGCCCTCAGAGCCCCGCGAGCATGTGTCATCTGGGAACGAGTGTTACCGGGGCAAAGGCCCTAATTTCGAGGGTGACCACTGGGGGCAGCTGCCGCGCGGAGACGGGATCTGCTTGACGGAAGTCCCTTTTTGGTGTCAGCTGTGATCATCATGGCATTGTCAAACAGGGGGGCACAGTGTGAGAATCGGTCTGTTCAGCGCACGTTTCTGGGGCATCTATCTCATTCTATTCGGCCTGATCGCCATCACCAGGCATCACCTGGCCATCGACGTCTCAGTGGCCAGGGTGGCGATCTCGCTCCTGCTGGTGTGGACCGGGCTCATGATCATCCTGGACCGGCAGTTTTCGTTGAGCACCAAACCGGGAACGATTCTGCTTGAGGCAGGTAGCCGCCCGATCTCCGCCGTCTCCGGCACCTACAACTGCGTGCTGGCTCAGGCCAGACTTGACGTGCAACAGCCGGGTGAGGGCGAGGGCAGAGTCCTCGAAGTCAACACCATCTTCGGCATGGCAGCAGTGCACGCTCCGAGCACTGTTCCTCTTCAGGTGACGGCCAGTGCTGCCTTCGGGAATGTAATCACACCTGACGGGACCTCAACCTACTTCGGGGACCATACGTACAGGTCGCCGGGTTACTCGGAAGCCTCGAGATTCGTACGCATCAATGTGAGCGCCGTATTTGGCTCAGTGCAGATCATCACTGACCCAGCAGGGATCTCCACCTGATCAGGTGGGGCGAGAGTCGGCGGGACAGGCGAGACTGCCGTTCACCGTCTCGCAAGGTGTCAACTGCCCCAATCAGACCGCCAATCATCGTTCATCCCACCGGGGAAATCATCCGAGGAAGACCGCCCCGTAGAGCAGGGCCCCGGAGATCACCAATGCCGGATGAACCCGCAGGCGCTCCATGAGTAAAAGGGCAGCCGCGATCAGGAAGACGGTCTGAGCCACCCCCGCAGACAGCAATGCATCGAGAAGAAAACGGTACGTCAACACTGCCAGCAAGACAGCGATCACCGGGCGAATCAGAACCGTCATCAACTGAACCCTGGGGGAGTCTTTGTACTTGTAGAGTATGCCGAGGAGGCTGATCATGAGGATCATTGAGGGACCGACGGCGGCCAGGACGGCAATGATCGCTCCCGGAATGCCGGCCTGCTGGTAACCGATATAGCCGGCCATCTTGGTCATGATCGGACCGGGAAGTGCATTCCCCAGTGCCAGTACTTCCCCAAACTCGACGACACTCAACCAGCCATAACGCTTGACCACCTCGTGTTCGACCAGGGGTATGGAGGAGGGCCCGCCACCATAACCCAATACCCCGGGAATGAAGAACGCCAGAAACACCTGCCAGTATATCAACGGTCGACCTTCTCGTCCGTTTCTGAATCCTTCTGTGGCTTCAGTGCCGCGTACAGAAGAACAGCAGCAATCCAGATGGCCGGATGAAGATCCAACACCTCGATGAGGAGGACGGTGGCGAGAAGTAGTCCCACCGACGTGCTCCACCCCAGGGCCCGCCGCGATCTGTCGATGAACCCCCAGGTTAGAGACGCGAGCATGACCGCGACCACGGGCACCACCGCCGCACTCATGCCCTGTACCCATAACTGGTCTTTCAGGGCGACAAGAGAGGTGAGCAGGACTATCATTAGCACGATGGTGGGGGCTATGGTGGCAAACACCGCGTTTGCGGCCCCGAAGATGCCACCCACCTGGTACCCGATGTATGCCGCCATCTTGGTTGCGATTGGACCAGGAAGAGTATTGCCGATGGCGAGCACGTCGCCGAATTCGTCGGAGCTGACCCACTGATGTCTTTCGACCGCCTCCACATGCACCAGGGGTATGGAGGAGGGCCCCCCGCCGTAGCCCACCAGGCCGACGCGGAGAAAGGCCAGGAAGATGTCTCGCTGTCTGCTCAGACTCATTATGACGGTACCTCACATTCCCAATGAGAATTGACCTCACTGCGCACAGCTCAATGCTCATCATACGGTCAAGTGACACTTCTATCAACAGTGCTTCTGCCGCCGGGAAGAAGATGGAATGCCTGGTGCAGGGCGACCCCGTCGCCGCCGCCACGGGGGCCTCTCTTCGGGCGCATAACAGTGGGTTCCAGGTGCGGAGCCCCAGATGGCCGTTGACATTGCCCGGCCAGCAGACTGCATGCAAATGAGCCGCAGTCCAACAGGATGCCATTGATCGTTTCACTGACCCCGGGTGGAAGTCCAGCAGTTGGCAACAAGGTCCTCCGGCAATGTTTACGGATTGTTTGAACTCTGTTGAACAGCACTTGATAATTGAGCGCTACAATCACAGTTGCTGGAGGAGGTGAACTCAGTGTCGAGACAGAGGACTCCCGCATCTGCTGCCAGAGGTCGAATACTCTCCATCGATGCCATACGCGGGCTGGCCATCCTGATGATGTTCTACAGTCACGGCCTGCACTGGTTCTTCACGGGCACATCCCATGACATAGCTACCATCTTCGGAGTGAATTCCATCGGAGATATGGCCACACCCATGTTCTACACCATATCCGGGATAGCCCTCTATCTCTCACTGACATCGAGCAAGAAGGAACAGGCTGAGCCGGCGGCACTGCACCGGCTGTATGCAGGGAAATTCGCCCAGCTCTTTCTGATCGGCGTACTTCTGTCAAAATCCTGGGGAGTGCTGCAGGCACAGGCGGTATCGCTGTGGATCCTCGCGCGTATCTTCGTTTCGCTGAAGGCGAGACGTCCTTTGCAGGGGACAATGGGGGTCGCACCCACGGTTGGAGTCGCAGCCCTATTGAGTCATCACCTCATCGTCAGCAGTGTGCCGCCCCATCACTTTCTGGCGGGAATACTCCGGGGCGAATTCCCACTCTTCGCCATTCTGGCGGTCAATGCCTTCGGCCTTTACGTGGGCCATCAGCTGCGAGCTCGCGGAACGGGAGGCTGGACGGGGATTGCGGGCGCCGCCCTGGCAGGTGCGGGTCTGTTGCTTCATCACTGGATTCAGCCCATTGAACGCGCCGACATGAGCTTATCTTTCATCACCTTTGGGATCGGCCTGGTCATGCTGCTGCTAAACATTCTTGAACTGCCCGCGTGGCGCGATTCCCGCCTGTTGGCTCCTTTCGTCGATGCAGGAAGGGACACCCTGTTCCTGTTTGTCGGCCACTACCTGGTGTTCTTTCTTCCCCTGTACGCGCTGGGATTCATTAATTCGTTCGGCCGGCCAGTTGCCCTGGTCCTTTCTGCTCTGTTCACCCTCACGATGGTGAGGATTGCATATTGGCGCAAGAGCCTCGGCATCACGGCGAGAGACACGCTGGATTGGGTATTCGGCAGTCAGCCCACCCCACCGGCCCTGGAAGAAAACCTGTCCAGACTCACGCTCGCGTACTATCAGTCAATTCCCATGGATCCTCACCCCTGGTAATTTGGTCATCATCGCTGTTTGAGCAGGAACCGACCGGTCACTGATCCAACAGTGTTATGAGGACTCAATCAGGAGGATGTGGTGACAGTTGCGCTGGACCGGAGATGTGCTGGTCGTAGATGATGACCGCGACATATGCGAGATGGTGAAGATAGCACTGGAGGCAGAGGGCTTCCAGGTTGATGTGGCCTACGATGGACAGACGGGCCTGGATATGAGCCAGAGCAGGGAGTACAGGGTCATCATCCTGGACATCATGCTGCCCGCAATCGACGGTTGGGAAATCTGCCGCCAGATTCGAAGTGGACCGCATCGGGCCACCCCCATAATCATGCTCACCGCGAAATCATCAGAGGCCGACAAGGTCCTGGGACTGCAGATCGGAGCGGACGATTACGTGGTGAAACCCTTCAGTCCCAGGGAACTGGCCTACCGCGCAAAAGCACTGATACGCCGAACGGATGATTACAACAAAGCCAAGGTCATCAGCATCGCAAACCTCAAGGTCGACATTGGCGGCTATGCAGTGGAGCTGGGGGATGAAAGGCTTGATCTTGCCCCCAAGGAGTTCGAGGTCCTGGCTCTCCTGATCCAGCACCCCGGGCAGACCTTCTCCAGGGAGGACATTCTGCAGAGAATCTGGGGTTATGATTACCAGGGAAACACGCGAACCGTCGATGAACACATCAAGAGACTGCGGCAGAAGATTCACAGCGGCTCATACACCTACATCCAGACTGTGTGGGGTGTGGGATACAAGTTTGAAGTGAAGCAGAAATGAAGATGAACTGGGCACTCAAGAGCATCTTCGGGAGGCTGCTGGTCAGCTTCCTGCTGGTCATCCTCATCGCGCTGATCTCTGTCGGAGGCATGCTATCGTACCTGATGGAACGGTACTTCTACGGCATGAGGGAGTGGCAGATCAAGCAACAGGCAGAATCCATGGCGAGTTCCATCCAGGATTCGCTCGACGGGGACGATATGCAGAAGGTCCACGAGGTGATTGCCTCTCTGGCACATTCGGTGGGAATGCAGATCAGCGTTTTCGACAGTGAGGGAAAACTCGTCACCCAGTCCATCCCGGAGGATGTGGGCGATTATGCCTCCGAGGGATTCAACTTCGATGAGCATGAGATCGAGAGCGTGTTCGAAGGCAACACGATCACCAAGAAGGCCTTCGGACCGGGTGCGAGAAGTCTGCTGATAGCCATTCCTCTTCCCCTTGTGTCCCCCACTGAAGAGGTGGAGGATCCGGCGGAAATCACCGGCATGATAACGCTGCACGCTCCTCTGAAAGGAATAGAGGACACCATTGCTCACCTGAGTAGATTGATCCTGTATTCAGGGGCGGTTGCCATCCTGATCGCCGGCTTCATTGCCTACTCTCTGTCTCGCAGGATTGCACGCCCCCTGCACGCCATAAACATCTCTGCCATGAACCTGGCCCGGGGAATAACTCCACCCCGCATTCCCGTGGACTCCACAGATGAGATCGGCCAGATAGCGAAGACCTTCAACCATGCCGCCATCCAGATCGAGAGGACGGTTGAGGAACAAAAGAAGCTGGCCGCACTGCGTAAGAACCTGTTGGACAATGTATCTCATGATTTCCGGACTCCCCTGAGTGCCATTCGAGGATACTCCGAATTGATGCTGGATGGACTGCTGCCCCCGGAGCAGCACGATCGCTACCTAAACCTGATACTGGACAACACCAAGTACCTGGACAGACTGCTGCATGACCTGATTGATCTGTCCAGCCTGGAGAGCAGTCACGCAGTCCTGAAGTACGAGTCTCTCGAAGCGCAGGGTGTCGCGCGGCGAAGCCTGGACAGCATCATGACCCGGGCCGAGGAGAAAAGCATCGATGTCGCGCTTCAGGTAAGTGAAGAGCTTCCTGAGCTCTACGCCGACCCGGACCGGATCCAGCAGGTTCTGATCAACTTGCTGGAAAACGCCCTGCAGTACACCGAGGCGGGGGGCAGAGTGTGGCTCAGAGCCTATCAGGCCGATGAGCACATCGTGTTTGAGGTCGCCGACACAGGAATCGGCATCCCGGAGGACGAACAGGAGAAAATCTGGGAACGATTCTACAAGGTGGATCGATCTCGGTACGATGCCAAGAGGAGTTCTGGCCTGGGACTGGCAATCAGCAGGCAGATCGTCGAACTACACGGGGGGTATGTTGAGGTGGAAAGTGAACCTGAATGCGGCAGTACCTTCAGAGCATTCATACCCGCCCAGGAGTCGACCGGTCTAGGCGGAGAGGAGGACTGATCACGGTGATGCGATGTGGTATAGTGGGGCAGCTGTCCAATACGGCTGAAGACCCGCAGAAGCTGATCCGAACTGCAGAGGCCCAGAAGACACTGTCCCTGCTCAGCAGTTCTCCAGGACTCTCCCGCCCGCATCTGGAACGTGAGGTGAAGCCTGATGTACTTGAACAACTCATCCTCCAGGGTGTGATAAGAGAAGACCGGGAAAGCCGGCTGCACATCGAGGTTCCCGTGTGAAGAAGTGAAGACGCCCGGCGCCTGAAGAGGGCAGTCACACGCGTACTGCCCTCGCTCGCCTCCGAGATTCGGGCTCCTTTGGACACCGTGGAGTCGATGCTCGACTCCTTCGCCGCAGCTGATCTCGTTGGATCAAGACAGATTGCCTCCCTGGTGGTGGGTTGTTTCGCCCTCGACTGGGGCGTCATCCATGGTCTGAACGCCAGAGGCGTCGTCACCATGGGCAGACCCCTTGAGGACGGCTCCCAGTACCTTCTCAATCTCTACGAGGATGGATATCAGGTCGACGCTGGCCTATGCTCCTCACACAAGCACCTGATTGAACGATACTTCTTCACCACTTTCGGCAGCGCTCACGGATACAGACTCGGCTTTCCCGATCTGCTACCTCTCTCCGGGGGATGGCCGCTTTCGACTGATCCCAGATTCACCACCCTGAAGGAGCGGTATGGCGGGTTGAGGAGGGAGATGGATGTGGAACCCGCCGCAGCAGCTGCCCAGCTGATCGAGGGCCTGGTCAAAACAGGGGGGTGTGCTGAACCCTCGCCGCTCACGACATTCCTTCAGGAAATCGGGTACCTGGACGGGGCAATGAGACCCTGTAGTCCAGTGATAGTGGAAGGCGACATAGAACTGGTCGCAGTCTGCGTCAACACCGTCGTTGACGCAGTCATCGAATGGCTCCCCGGCATCAGGGAAGAATTCGGCGATCTCAGTCCGGTCACCGACGGCATCACCTGGGAAAGCTGCCTCATGGAAATCTGGCATGTCCTGTTCGGTCAGATGAACCTGCTTCTCGTCCGAGAAGGATTCTTCGAGCTCCCCGGGCCCGGGTACGACGGTGAGGGTACGTACATCAGGGGGATAACCGCCAGCTACGATTCTGTGAAGGATGCCGTGATGGGATGAACCCTCCCGCGCCAACAGCATGGCCCGGCCGCAGATTGACCCCGGCTCGATGCTCAGCCTTCTGTGGCCTCGGTGATATCTCGATGATTGGAGTGGTGTCTTGTGCAGGTGAAGGTTCTGACCGGATGCGATGAGGCCGCGAGACTTGAACAGCAGATCAACGAATGGATAGAATCCAATCGGGACAAGGAGATCCTGGACGTGAAGTTCAGCTACGCCGCCATCTCCAGGTTCGGAGCAGAAGGATGGTACTCGGCCATGATTCTGTATCGGGAGAGTGAAGACTGAGTCTCCTGTTGCAGCAAATGCGTCAATCGATATCAGCCAAGCAAACTGGCGCATTGCTGATCCTGGGGATGATCACAGTGCGACGACAATTGTCCTTCCCCATCCGTGGGGCCTTTCTCCGGTGAATCTAGAACGCGGTCATGCAGCGTGGGGCATCGATCGCCTCCAGGGCATCATCCAGGAGTCCCAGGCTCCGTTGGTCCAGCTGCAGCTTGCCCAGCTCATGGAGAGTTCTGGGCCGCACGCTGCCCATTAGCAGCGACGACAAGTCGGCCATGTTCGTCCGCAAAGAGACGCGGGACTTCACTCCACCCGGCCCCATGGCCAACCGGTAAGTGCCGGAATCGGCCGGACGCAGCGTATCCTCCACGGACAGGGTCAAGGCCGACACCCCCGAAATCGAATTCGACGGCGTCGAGGAAGTTCGTTATGGAGACGATTCGGTACATCAGACCCACCCCGGCAATGTTCGTCTCGTGGGCCACGCCGGGAAGCATGTTTCCGGTGTCGTTGCGCACGTCCCGCAACAGGTGATGAAAACCCGCATCCTGCGTGCAGTACTCGATGCGGGAGAACTGGTCCTGCTGGCGGTGCAAGAACCCGCAGAGCGCGGCCAGGGCCCGGGGAGTGTTCCAGATCCAGTGTCTCAGAACAAGGTCATTCATCACGAAGTTGCTGTCGTGGGCGCGCTTGAAATCGAAGGTCATGTATCCGTCAAGATCACCGTCCTCCGGATAACCCACGAGCCGGCCTCCACCATACCTGTGCAAGAGGCCCTTTAACTCATAGAGACTCAACGTACACCAACCGTGATGCCGCGCCGCATAGGCATCGTGACATGCGCGAATCCGGTCGGCATCGTCCTCAGTCAACAGCCGGATGCGTCCTGGCTGCCCCGACAGCGGCAGACTGCGAGGTTCAAACCTGTACCGGTTCATTTTCGTTCCATAACCGAAGCCCATCCTGTAGTAGAAGTCGGGCCTGAAGGGGTACAGCAGAGCCACCACCTGGCGCCTCTCCTGGCAGCGATCCAGAAAGAAGCGCATAAAGTCACGAGCCGCACCCCTCTTCTTGTGGGTAAGTCCCACGGCCAGGGCTCCAATTCCACCCGCCCGAATGAAGGTGCCCATGTAGTTCATAGAGAAATCCAGAAGCCTGCCCCCGGCGATCATGTCGCCAGCGTCCCACATGCCCCACAGGGAGGAGGTGTCATCACTGTCGTGCAGTCGTCGCAGGTGTTCGAGGCGCTCGGTGAATGGCGTTGGAATCGCAGGATAGGCATTCATCTGCAGTCCTGTGAAGTCCTCGAGTTCGCGCTCTGTCTGGACTGGTCTGATCTCTCTCATCGTTGTTCATCCCCTGTCCTGTGCGACCTCATCGGAGATGCCGATGAGCCCGTGTCAATGCCTCTCGCCAGCAGGTCCCACGGTCAGCGCCGGGCCGGGTCGATCTCTGGACGCAATCCCCTCGCGGCCGTGCCATCACCTGCATTTCCACATCCAGATACATGTTCCTGCGGACCGAAACCTCCGGGACAGGATCCACGTGGCCAGCTGCCGGCTGGCTGACATCGAATCGCGGGGCGCAGGCATGTGACAAACCCCAGGCGGTCGCCGTTCTGACACATCCACAGCCTGGCAAATGGGAAGGCCACCTAGTATCCGGCGAATTGACGGAGTGTGCGTTTGCCAACCCCGGCACTCCGTACCTCACATCGGGTCATCATCAGGGATCGTGGTGCTGCGGTGGGATGCGGAATCTCTGTTGCACATGGCCTGCACCTTCACTCCTGCCGCGGACTGGATGATGAGAGACAATGAACCGCAGGAGGCCTCTCCGGTAACGGGCGAAAGAACCTCGACCCACCTCAGCTTCATCCGAACCCTCCCTCACATTCGACCTTGTCTCAATCCCCCGGGAACCCGCGAAGATTTCCCGGGAAATATGTCGCCCACACCCTGTCTCCTGTCAGATGAACACCGTCCCCCGGGAAGAGTGCTGCAATTGGAGGGCACACTCCGGTCCAGTTCGCAGCAATCTCGCGTCGGCGCACGCCAATACTGACGTCTCTGCATCGGCCCGGTGCACAGGACCCAACATGACTTGTGTCTCTCTGCCCTGGGTGTCCATTCGCCCGTGACAGAACCTTGAGAACGCGCCGTGCCTGTCAGGATCGACCATGGCCAGATTTGCGCGAGAATTGAGGTCTCATGCCCCGCCCGCTGCACGTGACTTGGGCAGACTTCCCATGAGACCAACCCCGGATGCGGGGTATCCTCATCCGGATTTCTGCTCACGGTCACAGTGAGGGCTGTCTGTTCACTCCCGCCGCCCCTCTGCCGAACTGCGCCCCCGGGGACATCATCTGGCGAGAGAGTCTCCATCTGCACAGGCGCACATCGAGGGCCCGTGTCACACTTGATGAACTTCCCATGAGCATGCGCCGCCAGGTTCATTTGCTGCCATACCTCCCAATCATCTGCCGCACCCACGAGTTGTCACGGCACATCATTCATCAGCCCAAACCGCGCGTGGTGGCAGCCGCCTACCCAGAAGACGGCCGCCACCAGACTGCGTCATTCCACAATGATGGCTCTGATCAGACCATCAGCATTGCGAATCATTCCCACCAAATCGCCCTGCTCCAGCTCAGCCGGCTCCATCGGCGTGAGCGGCTGATCGTCCACGGATCTTCTTATCACGACATTGTCCGCCATGGTAACCTGACCGCCCACATCCACACTGCCGGAATCCATGTGCTGCTCAATGTGAAGCGTCTGCCCGTCCACCCTCAGTACCTCACCGTAGATGAAGATCTCACCCTCGCTGGGATCTGACGGCGCGATACTGCCATCGGCATCGACGATGATCTTGTGCACCAGTCCCTTCAGGTTCCCGCGGCCGTAAAGGATGAGTCCCCCAGACTGGCCCACCCGAAGGTCCTCCAGGGAAGCGGGAGTTTCGCCGTCGCGACCGCTGGTGAAGACCTCAACATCGCCGGCCAGCCTCAGACGACTGTCCACTTCCACGCTATCAGGATCCATGTGCTGCTCGATGTGAATGAGCCTCTCATCCAGATCCAACCCCAGTATCTCGAAGTAGACGAAGATCTCCTCCTGAGTGGGATCAATGGGATGGGCGGGCTCAACCGGCTCACAGCTTTCAATGTCATCGAATGTGAGTCTGTACGCCTGGCCATCTGCGCCAATGTTCATACCCACCACGTGACCGACGAGCAGATCCGAACGCGACGCGGGAACCTCCCGGTCACCACGGTTTGCGTAGACTCTGACGTCAGTCGCCATGGTGACCCGACCACCCACGTCTTTGCTGCCGGCATCCATGTGCTGTTCAATTTCCAGTTCCAGCCCGTCAACGGACAGGATCTCTCCGTAGACGAAGTGTTCCTCGCCTTCTGTGGTGGATGAAGGTTCTGGTGGGCTACTCAACTCCGGGGGATCCAATTCCCTGGCCTCCAGCATGGCCGAACATCCCGCGACCAACAGCAACAGTGAGAGTGCCCCCGCGATCAGGACAGTGTTCTTCTTTCCTTGCGACATCTCTGCAGCTCCTTCCATCACCTCTTGTTTCCGCTACAGTCACAGTGTAGCGTGCAGGAGCTACAGGACTTCGCTCAAACTGTGAAGAGACTGTTACACTTTGCGCGCCGGGCGCAGAGACAATGGGACGTGCCGCGATCGCCTGTACGCCGTCTATGCGTTCGATGACCGAACGTCGAGGGATTGGGCACTTCACCTGCTGCACAGCCATCCGGGAAGTGAGAGCAGAAAGCGGTGTAGTGCTGTGACTCTTCGCCACAGGCGGCGGGCAGATGTGTCGCTCGTCTCCATCCACGCTGCAGTGCTGACCTCCGGGCGTGCCAGCTCGGGTGGTACTGCTGCGGCCCTATTATCACCAGTATTGCCGCGGGCTCCTCCACAATGCTGCCCGCATCTTACGCGCAACGATACCTCTGGCTCTGACGTTTACACTCCTCCGATGCTTGCCAAGGTCACACCCTCGCAGTCGGGGAACAAAGATCCGCTGACCGCCATCCATCCGGCGTTGAGGCCTTCCACCGCGGCTGTGGCTCCCTTCAGCGAGCAGCTGACCTTCGCTCCGTCGCACACCATACCATATAGGCTGGTGATCATCGCGTTGACGGCCCGTGCCACTTCCTCGTCGCTTCCCCCCAGCAGCTGGCACACTGCTCCAGCCACCCCTGCGCCAGCGCCCACGGCACCGCATACATCTGACAACTCCCCAATGAAGGCCTTGGAGTAGAGGTTGACCGAATGGGCCAGAACCAGGGCCTTGAGAATCCGGGCATCACTGGCTTGCAGCAACTCAGCCATGCACAATATCGGTACGCTCACCATCAGTCCCTGGTTGCCGCTGCCGCCGGATGTGAAAACTGGTCGGGGAACTCCCTTCATCCTGGCGCAGATCGCGGCCATCACCAGCTCGCGCACCCTGAGGCAGAGTCCCGGTTCGAGGGGGATTGGTCCAGTCTCCTGCGAAGAGAGACAATACTCCTCAGATGCCCTCTCGGCAACAGCGAGATTCGAACGCGCCCCCCTTAGGAGAAACCGGGACTCCTCTTCGGAAATGGTCCCCGCCACATCGAGGAGCCCGTTGAGAGTGATGCCCTTCAATGGCTCCAGAGAGGCCGCGTATACGTCTTCCCCGGCGCTGACGGGCACCCGGGCATCGTCCTTCCACACCTCCCTGACGCATGAATGACTCCCCGAGATGACGACCTCGACAGTGTGCTGGGCACCCCTGATGACTGCCCTGACAAACACCACATCACAATCGAAGTCCTTGTGCACAGCAACGATGCCTCTGTCCACCATGCGATAGGCCCGGTCCACATCGTCCGCGGTACATCTGAGCAGCATGTCGAGTCCATCTTGTGACCTCTGCAGCGCGGCACCCAGGGCTGCAGCCACCTCCGGCCCCCTGCGATTACCGGCCGGCAGCCCGGCAGTCCCGGCATTCTTCATGACTCCAGGACTCAGATAGACGTCGATCTGCTCCGGCCGTTCGCCGAGCAATTCGCAGCCCCGGGCAGAAGCCAGGGCAATGCTGGCCGGTTCGGTGCAGACGGCAGCCGACTGAGAATGCTGCCTGAGCAATTCCAGAAGCACAGTCCGTACATCGTTTGCATCTGCCATCGGTAATGCCTCCTCCAGCGCAGAAGAACCGTCAGATCACCCAGGGGCGCCCGATCAATCTGCAGAAGGGTCGGCAGTCGCCCGATCTGAAGGCACAGGCTCAATAGGGTTCAGTCACATGCGGGGCCCCGCCACTGGTATGACCACGCCTTCGCGCCCTTCACAGTGCCGCCACGGGCCCCGTTGGTGGAGCTAAAAACCCGTTTCAACAAGTCTGTCCCTATCGTACCTCAGTTCCCAGGCCCGTGCCATGCGGACACGCACCATCATCAAGAATGCAGCCTGACCGCACCCTTGAAGGCCAGTCCGCTCTCCGTCAGCCGCCGGGCCGTTCTGTTCACCGCATCGTGCTTGTCGAGGTAGTTGCGCAGCAGTTGCTCCATGTCCCCGGCCTCGATGATCTCCTCCTTCGTGCGGAAGTAGTCGAGGAGGTCTGACGGGTGGTCGCGTGTCTCTTCGATCGCCGGTTCTGTGCCCTCATGCTTCGCGGCAATATTCGGCACCCGGGGGGCGATCTCCAAGAGATCATCAAGGCGGTCGTATGGCTGACGCACAATGCTCCGGTATGCCTCGGTGATGTGGTGTTCAAAGCGGATGTGCTGCTGTAGACCGAGGGCTGCGCGAATGTCTGAACTCAGTGCTATGGTCTCGTTGTTCACGGAATTGCTGAAGTTGATGCCGGCCAGTGGCGTGCTGCCGTCGTCGCGAGCAAACAGACGCGCCATCATCAGTGTCCAGAGCATGGCAAAGGGATTGTCATGACCAGTGAATACTGAAACCTTGAAGTACACGTCGATTCCCATCTTGTACAGCATCATTCCAGCCAGAATGGTGCCGTGGTTGATGTTGAGGTACTGCTCAATGCCATACCGTGTGTAGTAGTAAAGAAGTTCATCGACCCACCGATAGACATAATCATTGGGCTGTCCGATCCCACCAAAATAACCGGTGATCGTCTCTGGTCCGCCGAGGTGAACATTGGAGCCGTCGACTCCTTTGGTATCGAGGCTCTCGACATAACTGGCGCCGATGATCTGCATGGCCGCCGCAACGGCCAGGATATCACCCTGGTCCTTCTCCTGCTCCGACATCTGCCGCACTCGTATGAACCGTCCAGGCATAATCTGCTGCCCGGCAATGCTCTGTTTCGCCTCGGAGATCAACCAGGGGAAATACTGCAGGGCACTGATCTCAAGGGTCACAGCGTGCTCCTCGGCAAGAGCTTGCTCCTGTGCCGCTTCACCCAGCACCCTGCGGCGGAACTCCGATACACTGATGAAAGAACCCTCATCCCTGGCATCCATCAACCATTCGAGATCCGCCAGATAGGGTGAGCCAATGTCTCTCAGCTGCTCGAACAGGGTGTCCAAACTGCGGGCTTCTCTCGCCTTACGGTTGATTTCGGAGGGGCTGCCGTACTTGCCTACAATCTCGGTCAGTGCTCCTGTGAGCGGATTCCCCTGGTCACTCAGTAAGTGGTTCACTGTGTTTACCGCTTCGGGGTCCACGGCGAATCTGTCCATGTCACCACCACTCCCTCACACAAGATGTCCAGTCCAGTCCACCACGAAACACCATCGTCTGCGCCTGATAGCCGGGGCAAGGTGGAGGAAGCCGTCAGAACACTGGGGCGTTTGCGAGAATCCATCCGGGCTAGACAACCTTACCGGGACAAGGAATGTGGCCTGCAAACCGAGACGCCGACTTGAAGTGCTCCCATGGTGTTCAAGTGGGCTGCTTCAGTGCTCCAGTCCCGCCAGGACCAGGCCAGCAGCCAAACGACTCCAGGGGCTCGAAAATGCAGGAGATGTCTGCCCGCTGTTACTCGCGAACGACGAACGCAACCCCACCCAGTTCATACTGGCTCTCTCGTGTGGGACTCCCGACTGGCCCTGATCATCCCCCGTGCCCCCTGGTGGGCGCAGATATGGTTACAGCTCCAACACAGGGTATTTCGACGGTTGGGATACATTTCCTTCCTCATAGCACCCGAAAGGCATGTGATGATGCCCGGGAAGTGTCCCGAGTTTTGTATTCTGGATGAGACTCGCTTCATGAGGAGATCACTGGAGTCTATAATGATGGTGGTGCCTCCCGAGCATCTTGGCGATTGAGTTTGCAGAGACTGCGATGTGCCCGGCCCCTGGCTAGAAATCAACCGGGCGTCGAATGAAGACTGCAACCGAATCGCTAACTATGGAGGGGGAGGATTCCGTTGAACCACAGCAAAGAATAGACCCGGGCGTTCAGTATTGAGCATACATCTTTACTGCCTGACTGCAACTAGTTGGTGCTCAATCGGGTACTATTGAATAGGGGACGCCCTGGACAGAAGTGGAGGCAGACGGACTTGTGGATGGAATTGATACCAACCTCATCAAACGCTGCAAGAATAGTGAAGAGGCTGCACTGAACACACTTCTGCGCCGCTACGAGGGATACCTTTATCGTATCTGCTACAGCTTCACCCGAAACAGGGAGGATTCCCTGGACATGATGCAGGAAGTCTATATCAAGGTCCTTCGTGGTCTGCAGAGCTTCGATGAAACTCGACCTCTGCTTCCGTGGTTGAGAAAGATCGCTATCAACACAATGATCAATCACGTTAATAGGAAGAGAGTATATGAGACGTCTCTCAACAGTGGATGGGATCAAGAAGGCGGAGGACTATCTCCGGAGGAATACCTGCCTGGCAAGAAGGACACGGAGGCACCTGTCGTCATCAGTGACATGCGGGCTGTCATCGACAGGCTTATTGCACAGCTACCGGAATCCTACCGCATGGCACTAACCCTGCGATACCACGAACAGATGAGTTACAAACAGATTGCAGAGGTTTTGGATCAACCACTGGGCACAGTCAAGAACAGCATATTCCGGGCGAGAAGCCTACTCCGCAAGATGATGCTGGCCTGTGACCTTCTGGAGGTGTGAACGGCTTGCATGATGAATACAGTGACCTACTACAACTCTATGTCGACGGGGAAATCAACCCCCTGGTGGCGATATTGCTGCAAGAACACCTGTCCTCGTGCCCTGTATGCCGCCGCGAGTTGAATCAGTTCAAATTGCTTGAGTGGGAGTTGAGTCATCAACCGACAGTAGAGGTGCCCGACGAGCTTGCTGCATATCGCAGGGCAGCTCTGAGATCTTACTTGAACGCCACCACTGCCGAGCAGGATGGCTCTGTGCATGTTTGGCGTCTACAGCGCGAAATACTGCAGCATTCCTGCAGGTTTCTGGAGGTACACCCCTTTAGCCGTGCCCTCAACTGGACGGCTAGGAGAATGGTATCCGGGCTGGGCAAGACAGCTCGTAGTGCTCTGAAGAAGCGGAATCCCCTGCTCGCCAGGCTCATTCCGGGCCCGACTTAGAGGAGGTTGCCGTGGTAGCAGTGACGGTAGTTCTGTGGGCTATCGCTGTACTCGTGTCAATCGTCGTCGCATTGCTTCTGATCCTTCTGTTCATTCCGACAAGGTATCGGGTTGATGGCGGGTACGACGATGCTTTCAGAACCAGTTTCGATCTGCACTGTACCCCGTTTCTCGCCATCAACGGAAGCTGGAGCACAGCACCAGAAGAGCACGAGCAGACACAGATTGTCGTTGCCGGGATCCCATTCTCCATTGAACCGGGGAGGCAAACCCGGAGAAAGAGCAAGAAGACAAGTGAGAAGAAGGAGGGCAAGGGTGTTCCTTTCTTGGCTATCTTGGAGCATCTGACCGGGGACTTCCTCGGCAGATGCGGCACGCTGATGCGAGACCTTCTGAAAGCACTCCGGCCGAAGAGATTGGACATATCGGGAAGAATCGGCTTTGCTGAGCCTCACCTAAACGGCTGGCTGGCCGCTGCCCTTGCCAGACGGGGAACGGAGTACGAGTGGATCAACCTAGACATTGAACCTGTCTGGCAACGAGAACACTACGAGTTTCACATTGTCATTGAAGACAGCCTGGCACTGTGTGCGGTTCTCGTTCCAATAGTCCGGTTTGTCCTTGCACGTCCAACGCGGCAGTTCATCAAAGCCATGAGAAGGCAACGGGCGTCACAGGCCGCCTGACTCGTTCAATGTAGACTCCCCGGGTTATCGGACTGCGTGCAACCTTGGACGATTACTTGTGTATTTACAGGTAGGCCAAGAGAACGGGAGGAAGACGACATGGGAACCGAGGTATTCACCACCCTGTTCGACAAGTTGGAGAAATTCATCCGCACCGAGACTGTAGTGGGAGATCCCTTTGAAGTGGGAAACATCATCATGGTACCAATCATGTCCGTATCCTTTGGTGTGGGCGGTGGAGAAGGCACAGGTAAGGATAGCAAGGGTAACGATGGTGCAGGTGGTGGCGGGGGCGTGGGCTGCAAGATGACGCCAAATGCCATGCTGGTCGTGCAGAATGATGAACTCAGTGTTGTCCCTCTCACCAGCAGAGGCTCCCTGGAGAAGATCGTGGAGATGGTTCCCGAGATTCTGGGAAAGGTAGACCGCTACAGGACCGGGGAGACACAGACGGACGACGACGAGTAGTAGACTATTCTGATGCTCGAAATGCACGTGAAGAGCCGCCCGAGGGCGGCTCTTCACCTTGAGACGACATCGCTCCTCGGAGCAGCTGCCGGGACCAGCAATCGGCGGGGTGAGAATCCTCCCGAAAGAGGCGAGTAGAGAGAGTGAACCATGAGAGGGTTCGATTCCACCAAAACCGGGAGTTGCCAACAGACACTTTCCGCTACTGCTGGTCCGTATAGCTGGCAAGATTGGAG
>JAWOBW010000054.1:0-4300 GCA_046484105.1 Bacillota bacterium | reverse complement strand
CATCGGGAGGGGGCATTCAGTTCCCACCATGGGAGGCAGGAACTGCCGCCGGTTTCTGGGCAGCATCAACGAACGGGCATCCTGCACCCGCAAGGCGATCGAGGAGGTGCTCGCACAACAGGAGCTCACCATCTCCGGCCTGTTCACCGAGATCGGCCTGATTCCGGAAGAGCACCGCGAGATGGGTGAGTACAGCATACACGCCATCCTCAGTGCCCTGAGGGAGGACGGGCGGGTGGAAGCTGTGCGGACAGGCGGGACGCTGTACTGGAGATCACGGTGACGCCTCATCCCGCCGCCTGCTGCCTGGTATGGTGAATCGGAACACGGCGCCCCCGCCGGGTCGATTCTGCCCCGATATCCGACCTCCGTGCAGGTTGACTATTTCCCGGCTGATGGCCAGGCCGAGTCCGACGCCCTCCCTGCGGGCGGTCGGCGCCTGGTAGAAGCGATCGAATATGTGGGGCAGGTCCTCCTCGGCGATCCCGGGGCCGTCATCGGCAACCCAAAACGTCGCGCCGGCGGTGGCGTCCTTTTCGCTTTCCAGTCCCCCGCCGATCTCGATCGAACCGCCGGGCTCTGCAAATGAAAGGGCATTGTCCATGAGGTTGCCCAGCACCTGGTCAAGTCTCTCCTCGTCCCCCCAGATCTCGAGGGGGCCGGGGTCCACCAGGTGAACCTCGATGTTCGACTGGGCCGCCCGCGGCGCCGCCCGCGCCACGGCCCTGTTCAGCAGTTCCCTGCAGGAGATCCAGTCGAGCTGCATGGACATCTGGCCGGCCTCCAGGCGCTCCAGCTGGAGAAGGTCGTCCAGGAGTCGCTCGATGCGGTGCGTCTCCTTCAGGATGGTTTCCAGGTACGGACCCTGCTCCTCCTCGGATATGACGCCATCGTTGATTGCCTGTATGAAGCCCCTTATAGAGGTGACGGGCGTGCGAATCTCGTGCGAGATGGTTGCGGTGAAGGCCTGACGTCTGGCCAGAAGTTGAGACAGATCCCGCGCCATCTCGTTGATCTGGGTTGCCAGCTGGGAGAACTCCCGCACATATCCCTCCGGCGCCCGGCGCTGGAGTTCACCCCGCCCCAGGGCGCGCGCCACCTCGCTGAGCTCCTCGGCTGGTCGGGAGATTCGCCGGGCGAATATGAGGCTGAGGGCCAGGGCGAGGATCAGTGCCACCCCTCCCGTCTGCATCATTATCTGTCGCAGGTCGGCCGCGGCCCTGGTTGCGGCCGTAACCTTCTGGAACTGAATCACAATGCCCACAGGCGGAGTATCCGGGTGCAGCTGAATGGGGACGAAGACAGCCACCAGGGGATCCCCGTCCGGGGTTTTCCATTCCGTGCTCTGGATCTCTCCGGACTGCAGCGCCCTGTCCACCGGTTCCATCGACACTCGCTGCTGGGGATCTTCCGGCAGCTCGATCGCGTCCGAGGGTACGAGCAGCTCGCCGGCGGCGGAGAGCACGACGAAGTCCGTGTTGATCATGGCGGTCACCGCACGGGACCACACCCTCAGCCGTTCGTCGATCACCAGAAACGGCCGCTGTCCGCGCAGTATGATCTCCATGGCGAAGAGCTGGGCTATGCTTCTGCCCTGGCTGTTCAGGGTCCTTCGGGCCTCATTCAACAGATAGGATCGGACCATGCTGTTCAGCAGGATGCCCATGAGAACGAGGACAATCAGGGCCAGGACCAGGTGTGACAGGGTGAGATGGGTGCGGATGCTGTTCATCTCGGAGCCTCCGGTGCCTCGAACTTGTAGCCCACGCCCCACACGGTCACAATGTACTGCGGATTCCCGGAATCGGGCTCGATCTTCTGGCGCAGATGGCGGATGTGCACGTCAACGGTGCGGACATTGCCGTAGAATTCATAACCCCACACCTGATCGAGCAGCTGGTCCCGGGTGAACACTCTTCCGGGGTGGTTGGCTAGAAGCCAGAGGAGATCAAATTCCTTGGCGGTCAGATAGACCTCCGAGCCGTTTCGGACGACCCGGCGCCGGTCATAGTTGATTGAGAAGTCTCCAAACTCCAGATGGGTCTCGACCTGCCCCCGGCTCCGCCTCAGGACAGCCCTCACCCGGGCCACCAGCTCGCGCGGGTCAAAGGGCTTGGTCACGTAGTCGTCCGCTCCCAGCTCCAGGCCGTTGATCCGGTCGCTCACCGCGTCGCGGGCGGTCAGCATGATGATCGGCATGTCGTGCTTGTCACGAATCCGCCTGCACACCTCCCAACCGTCGATGCCGGGAAGCATGATGTCGAGAATCACCAGTGCGGGAGGAGTTTCGTACACCGAGTCGAGCCCCTCATCGCCGTCGGAGGCCAGCTTCACCGCGAAACCGTCCCTCTCCAGGTAGAGGCGAAGCAGCTCCTGGATGCTGCGATCATCCTCAATGACGAGAATCTGATCACCGCCCTCCGTCATCAGACTCCCCCTTCGCGAACAGGTCTCCCAGGGCTTTCCGGTCGTCCCCGTACAGGCTCAGGCCGGCCATCAGCTTCAGGCGCGCCTTGATTCCGCTCAGTGAGCCCGCCCTAATTATGCCCGCAGATGACGGTCCGGCAACCGTCCCCCCGAATGCGCACCGGGAGGCGATGACCGCTATCATGCCCTCCCTTACCGCCCTCTCAAGTCCTCGATGCAGGTCGGGAGGCAGGGATCCCAGGCCGGCCGCCTCCACCACCACCGCGCGGAACCCTCCCGCGACCAGGGCGTCGATGACTGCCGCCTGCGAAGACATGCCGGCGGTGATCAACGCCACCGGTTCGTCCAGCGAAGAGGGGCGGGGCAGAGTCTCGCGCATCTCCGTCCGGCGGTGATACCGCACATCATTGCGCTGATTCACCGTTCCCACGGGGCCGTGTTCAGAAGTGAAAGTGTCCACCGCCCAGCTGTGCATCTTGGCGACGCCGGACGCGGCGTGTATTTCATCGTTGAACACCACCAGCGGCCCGCGTCCCCGTGACGAGGGCGACGCAGCTGTGGCGATGGCGGCGGTCAGATTCCTGGGGCCGTCCGCCCCCACTGATCCGGCCGGGCGCATTGCTCCGGTCAGGATCACCGGCTCGGCGCAACTCCAGAAGAGAGACAGAAGAAAGGCGGTCTCCTCGAGGACGTCCGTTCCGTGAGTTATCACCACGCCCGTCGCTCCGAGCTGGACTTCCTCTTCCGCCACCTCGACCAGCTGCAGCACATCCCCCGTGCTCAGCCGGCTGGAGGGCACACTCAGGAAGTCCCTCCAGGTCACATCGGCGATCTTAGGCGAACGGGAGATGTGGGCGGCGAGGTCGGCCGCCTTCAGTCTCTGTTCGCCCCTCTCAGCCATTGAGGCTATAGTCCCTCCCGTTGCGACTACGGTCACTTTCGCTTTCACCATCATATCTCCCCCTCAGATTGCCCGCAGGTCCCCGTTCGCGTGGAGGTGGCGCATCCCGACTGTCGGGAGGAAGTGACCCGGATTGCGAGCAGTCGTGACTGCAGTCCTCCGACCCCGGGTGGAGGAGTCTGCAGTCACTTGGTAGTTCGGCAAAGGGAATCGGGGTTCCTGTGTGGTTACGTAATCGGCCCGGTTGACATAAGATGAAGCAGTTTGACTCTCAACGGAATGAGGGGCTCGCGCGGCACGCGGGCCACTCCGGGGCCAATGAAGCATCGACGGGAGGGCCTGATCATGAGCAGCAGGAGTTCTGGTCTCATCGGTGAACCCACCCGATGTGTGTGCAACAAACTTCTGATGACCCGCGAGGGCGACGTCATCATCATCAAGTGCGGTCGCTGCAAGAGATACACAGTTATAAAGACGGAGGGCATAGCTTCGATAGACGTGTTCGATCTCGATTCTGCCGAGCTGGCCGAGGTACTTGGGGCCTCTTCCGGGGAGGAGGGCTGAGCCCCGGCGTCGATGTCCGGGCATCAGCGAGTGAGTTTGCCGGGATCACACTCGTCGACCGCGGTCGGTGTGCCATCGTGCCACCTCGCGCGCAGATCAGATGCCCTGAGTCGGACCGGTCTCACTGTACCACATTCCATTCACCTCCCTCGAGGCCCTTGGCCGATCAGCCGGGTGTGGATCTCCCATTGCGCCCCGGCGTTCTTAGAGCGATACTTTAAGAGAGTGGAACGGGGGTACGCGCGATGGATCACCGTTGGGAGAGGCTGCTTCAGTACGCCGAGGAGCAGTACCTGGATGCTCTCTTGATCACTGATCCCGAAGATGTTGGCTTTCTGACCGGATTCTACGGCGGGTGCCTCCTGTTTATTCCCGGGGAGAGTCCTTTTCTCATAGTATCTGACTTCG
>JAWOBW010000285.1:0-3361 GCA_046484105.1 Bacillota bacterium | reverse complement strand
ATGTGAGCTGAGTATTGCAGTTATTGTAGCGGGTCTTGGCGGCACAGGATGTCATCTGCCGGCGATTCTATATCTCAGTGCAGTATCATCCGTGAACAGGTATACACAGTGTTGGTACGAGTATTGGAATTCGAGGAACTTGCCCTCGAGCTTTCAGCTAGATCTATTTCGCAATATGAAGATGACCTCGCTGCAAGTGGTGGCACTGTGTGATGGTCGATTACACTTGAGGCACTTGCTTCAGCATTCCTGATGTCCCTTCCACCAAGGCCTGAGTGCCTCCAGTGCATCTATCAGTTCCAACCCTTCAGTGGTGGGGAGACATCCTGTGCCCTCACAGGCCGGACATTCTTCATTGGTATCTCCCCGAGTTACGACCCCACGTCCCCCACAGTATTCGCATTCGACTACGTACCGGTTATCTGTCCTCCGTTGCCTGTTTTTTGCCAACAGGCATTCAGCCAGCTGGCGACATGCCAGCCGCAGATCAGCGGATGATTCGTTGTTGAAAGTAGCCAATTCAGTTACCTGACTCTGCTGATGATGATAGACGACGAAGTTGTGTCCCGCATCTTCAGCCCTGACCAGCACCTCATGGGCGACGTCAGGAAAGCTCTTTGCGAACACATCTAGTGGCTGAATCTCAACAAGCCAGAGGACCTTATCTGCAACACCAGCTTCTTTGAGAGCCAACATGCATCTGTTGGAGACTTCGGCGGACCCGCTCGTACTTGGCATGTTCTCATGCCCCCCTTTACCCTCTCCCGTCTATGACTTCATTTGCAGCTCAGGTTTCAAATACCTTCTAGCCGCAGTTAACGATACTGTTTCAAAAACAGGATTCTCCGCTGGCATCTTGCAGAGGGCGGGTGTCTGTCGCAGTCATGATGACAATATGCTCGTCAGATTGATGGGTAGTTCTCCCGGGGATCGGGGATATGGTAGGGCCTTTCATGGTGCCGCCAGTCAGCGTTTATAAGCCCTTCACTATTGAAGATCGCTCTACGAATCTGGCGTCACTATCCTGCCCTGTGATCGGCCTTTATGGCGCATTGCCATTCACATATGGTAAAGACATGGGGTCAAGTCTGATCAACGCGATGACATTGCAGCATCAGTTTCTCCGCCCCCTTCACCTCCAAATGGATTTCTGCAGCGGTGGATGGAGGAACTACTCCTGGGTCATCCCGATGAGACTGTCCCACATACTAAGCCGTGCTCAGGGGGGAATTCCTGCGCAATATGGCGAATAATTCACATGGATGTCTCCGAGGCCGCAAGGTGGTAGGACGGGGGCGCAGATCCATGTGACTGCATCTATCTGCAGCTACACAGCGGGGAACAGGTGAAACCCATGCGCAAGTGGCAGAGGGAAAACTCGGTTGACCGAATGCTCACCGAGGGTGGAGATATGAGATCGCTGCTGGCTTACTATCGCTACGCCTCGTGGTTGATCACATCCGCGTTCTATCTAGTGAGCCCCCTCTCCTCGGCTCTGCCCTTGAAAGGTGTATTGGTCGTTTGCCTGGGGATCGAGTCCTACGTGTTTCTCAAAGCCTACAACGCACCCGAGGCCGGGACCATCTCGAGAAAACGCCTGATCCTGATGGAGACCCTGGGTTTTGCCTTCTTTGTGGTTCTCACCGGCGGGTTTCAGAGTCCCTTCGTCTGGCACGCCATCAATCCCATTCTCCTGGCGGCCACGCTCAGACCGACCTATTACGCGTGGGCGATGGCCGTTGCATTCCTGGGAGCCGCATCGCTTTTGCACCAGTTCCATCTCTTCGAACCGGGAGAGCGCTTGATGTCGTGGGGAGAGATTTCATATCTTCTCGTCTTCATTCTGATCACTCTCGTTGCTCAGCTGTACAACCTGCTCATTCACAAGCTCTCTGAGCAAGCCGCAGTCATGGAGAGACACATCAGCCACATTGAGTCCCTCTACGAGTCCGCCGAGGTGTTCTCGCACCGCGAGGATGTGGGCCAGATAGCCGATTCTTTCGCATCGTACACGAAGACCCTGACCGAGGCTGCCAAGGTGATGGTCTGGATCAGGGAGATGACGGGTGGAGAGGAGCAGGCACACTACAAGGTCCGGGGTCCGCGGGAGCTGTTTCCGGAGGAGAGCTGGTACACACATGTGAGGCAGCTATCGGAGGATGAGCACTGGAGCGATGAGGTCGTGACGCGGCAGTGTCCGACCGGTCGCGGCGATGAGACCGGCACCATGGTCGCCATCAAGGTGCAGTCCAAGTCGAGAATGGTCGGCCTGTTCGCCGCCTTTTACACCCAGGAGCAGACGGTGGAGGCCGATACCAGGAGAATCCTCGGCTTTCTGGCCAAGCTGTGCGCAGCGGCCATGGAGCGCTGTGCACTGGAGCGCATGTCTCACGACCTCATTCTCACAGAGGAGAAGGACAGGATCGCCCGCGAGATGCACGACACTGTCACGCAGCAACTGTTCGGGGTGGTCTACGGGTTGAACTCGCTCATCACCGACGAGGGCTGGGACGAGGCGGACCGGGATAAGATCAGGCTCCTGCAGAGGATGGCGCAGAGAGGCATGAGGGATCTCAGGTCGGCCATCTACTCAATGAGTTCTCTCAGGAGTCAGAGAGAACCCTTCATCGACGAGGTGCGGCAGTATCTCGAGGAAGTCGCGAAGCTGAACGGGATCCAGCTGGACTTCAGCTCCGAGGGCAGTTTCGCCTCGGTGGATTCCGGCACGCGTCACTCCCTCTACCGCATCATTCGCGAGGCCACGGCCAATGCCATTCGCCATGGTCAGTGCAGTGTGTTGCAGGTTTGCATTGAGGGAGATGATGACCGGGTGAGGCTGAGCGTCATTGACAACGGCTTGGGATTTGATCCCGCTGGCACTCCCGGGGGAGAAGAGGGCGGACTCGGCCTGACGAACATGAAGGACATGGTCGGGAAGATGGGAGGAAAGATCAGGATTGAGAGCAGCCCGGACGAGGGTACCTCAGTTCTGTGCAGTGTTCCGACATCGCAGCAGTGGAAGGAGGGCAGGACGGGATGAGGATCGCTATCGTTGATGATCATCCGGTGGTCACCGAGGGAGTGGCCCAGGTGCTGAGAGCGGAGGAGGACATGGAGGTTGTGGGGACGGCGCCCTCGTGTCCCGAGGGCGTGCGCCTGGTGGAGGAGACGCGGCCCGATATTGTTCTGGTAGACCTGCAGATGCCGGGAGGGGGAGGGCTGGAGCTGGTCAGGCGGGCGCGGCACCTGGGGACGGATGTAAGGTTCGTCATTCTCACTGCCTATGCGTCCCGTGCGGACGTGTCGGCGGCGGTCAAGGAGGGAGTCAGCGGCTACGTTCTGAAGGATGCCCTGCCCGATG
>JAWOBW010000258.1:0-14617 GCA_046484105.1 Bacillota bacterium | reverse complement strand
CTGAGCCACCCGAAGCCGCATTCAAACTGATCGGTGAGGAGGGTGAGGTGCTGGCACTGAGAGCCGACATGACCGCACCCATTGCGCAGATGGCGGCCACCGAGTGGCAGAATGTGCCGCGTCCTTTACGACTGGCCTACTGCGGGCGGGTATTTCGCCGCGGGGAGGAGATGTTCGGGGCGCGTGAGCTGCAGCAGGCGGGGGTGGAGATGATTGGAGTCGGTGGGCCGGAGGCCGATGCAGAGGTGGTTGCTGTGGCCTGTGAAGCCCTGCGGCAGAGCGGGGTGGACAGATTCCAGGTGAGCCTAGGGCACAACGGGTTGCTTCGGGAACTGCTGGCGGGTCTCGATCTTGAGGAAGATGACAGAGACGCGCTCAGGGAGGCTCTGATCAGGAGGGACTTGGTGGTGGCCGGCAGGGTGTTGGGTTCCGCCTGCGAGCAGGATCGTTCGTTGGTGAGGGCTCTCTCGCCCTTCGGATCAGAGAAGGGTCTGGCCGCGGTGTCGTCTGTGGGCGTCGAACTGCCGGGCCTGGAGAAGCTGGCGACGGTCATCGAGGTGCTGGAGGCGTACGGCCTTGGTGATCATCTGCGGGTGGATGTCGCGCTGGCCAGGGGATTCGATTACTACACGGGTGTGGTCTTCGAGGTCTACTGCCCCCGCAGCGGAGTGATGCTGGGCGGAGGCGGCCGGTACGATGGATTGACCGGTGTGTTCGGCTGTCCGGAGGCGGCGACCGGATTCGCCCTCGATCTCGGCCGAGTCCTGTCATCATTGTCACCGGGGACCGGTGTTGAGGCCGACAAATGGCTGGTGGTCGGAAGCCGCGAGGAGCGGGAGGAGGTACTGGCGTGCGCGAGACGACTCAGAGCATCAGGTTACAGGGCTTGTGTGCACTGGGCCGATCCGGAACCGTCTGCGCCGCCGGAGGTCATTGCCGGGAAGATGGGTTTCTCGGGGGCGGCGCTGGTTTTATCGCGGGGTGAAGCGGAGTTTCGTCGCGCACCCGAGGGGAGGTTGAGAGAACCGTGAACGATGCTGGGAGAGAGGATGGGCTTCTCACGATTGCCCTGCCGAAGGGGCGGCTGTTCGCTGCCTCGGTGGGGTATCTGGAGACGATTGGGGCCGGCTCGTGCTCCCTCGGCGAGCTGGATCGGAGCCTGTCGGTGGTGGATCCCGGGGCCCGCCTTCAATACTTGCTCGTTCGCCCCTCCGACGTGGTGGCCTATGTGGCTGAGGGGGCGGCGGATCTGGGGGTTGTGGGCAAGGATGTGCTCCTCGAAGATGAGGCGCCCGTATATGAGCTGGTGGATCTGGGATTTGGAAGATGCCACATGGCGGTGGCGGCTCCGGAGGAATCATCCCCCGCCGGCGATGACCCCGGGGCCCTCTACCGGAGGCTTGGAACGGATCTGCGGGTGGCGACCAAGTACCCGCGGTTCACGCGGCGCCACTTTGCCGGCCGCGGAATCCGCGCCCGCGTCATCGAGCTTCGGGGCAGTGTCGAGCTTGCGCCGCTGGTCGGTCTCGCCGATGTGATTGTTGACGTGGTGGCATCCGGACGCACACTGCTGGCAAATGGACTGGTCGAGGTGGAGCACCTGGCCGATGTGACTGCCAGGCTGGTGGCGAATCCGGTTGCGCTCAAGGTTAAGCCCCGGGTGGAGGAGCTGCTCGGATCGACAGGAAGGGGTGTCCTGGGATGTTGAGGATCTACCGGGTGAGGGAGTTTGAGGACCGGTTCATTGGACTGGTCCCGGCTGCGCCCTGGGACCTGGCCCTGGAGGAGCGAGTGAGGGAGATTCTGCAGGGGGTCCGGGACTCGGGGGATGCAGCTGCAGCCGCATATGGTCAGATGTTTGACTCTGAGACACTGACCGCGGGAGATCTGCGCGTAGCCGAGAGTGAAATCCGAGGGGCGGCGCGGCAGGCACCGAGAGAACTCCTGGATGCAATCGACCTGGCGATCCGTCGGCTCAGAGACTTTCACCGGCACGAGGTGCCGCGCAGCTGGTGGCGGATCGGTGATGACGGCACCCTGTTCGGGCAGATGGTTCGCCCGTTGGAGCGGGTCGGGCTTTATGTTCCGGGAGGCAGGGCAGCTTACCCCTCCTCACTCCTGATGTGTGCCGTTCCGGCGCAGGTTGCCGGGGTGGACGAAATCGTCGTCTGCACCCCGCCCGGACCCGGGGGAGAGGTCAGTGAGGCGGTCCTGGCGGCGGCTGCGAGGCTCGGCATCCAGAGAGTATACCGCATCGGGGGTGCACAGGCAGTTGCTGCGATGGCATTTGGGACGGAGACGGTGCCGGCGGTCGACATGGTCGCGGGACCCGGAAACCGGTACGTAACGGCGGCCAAGAGATTGGTGTACGGCGCGGTGCAGATTGATTCTCTGGCGGGACCGTCGGAACTGGCCGTGTTGTGCGATGCAAGCGCCGATCCGGTGACTGTCGCCGCGGATCTTCTGGCCCAGGCAGAGCACGATCCGGAGGCGCGCGCGTTTCTTCTCGCCACGGAATCCGGGATGGTGAACGCCGTCATTGGCGAGCTGCGGAAGCAGATCCGGTGCATTGAGCGGCGCGAGGTGGCTGGTCAGGCGCTCATGGGAGAATCGGGGGCGGTGGTGGCCGGTGAGCAGACTCTCTGGTCCCTGGTCAATCGGCTGGCGCCGGAGCACCTGAGTCTGCGCATTGCAGACCCGATAGGAGCACTCGGCCGCGTCCGCAACGCCGGATGCGTGGTGCTGGGTGACTACTCCGCGGTATCCCTTTCCGACTACACCGCGGGTCCAAACCACGTCCTGCCCACCGGAGGCACTGCGCGCTTTGCGTCGCCACTGGGGGTTGAGTCCTTCGTGAAGCGTTCCAATGTTCTGCGGGTCACCGAAGAGGGTTTTGCGCTCCTGGCTGGCCCGACGAAGGTGCTGGCCCGGGCTGAGGGACTCGGCGCCCATGCCCGTGCCGTCGAGGTGAGGGGGGATCCGGGGTGGCGAAAGGGATGATCAGACTTCACCTGAACGAAAACCCGCACGGAGTACTCCCCCCGGTGCGGCATAGAATCGCAGAGTGCCTCATGCAAATGGAACTGGCCCACTATCCCGACGATGGCGCCCGGCAGCTTCGCGCAGCCCTGGGCAGATACGCGGGTGTGAGTCCCGACAGGATCGTGGTGGGAAACGGTTCGGACGAGCTTCTGCAGTTGATTCTGCTGTCCCTTTCCCCGCGGTTGCAGCGGGTGGTCATTCCGGTGCCCACGTTCGGGATGTATCGGGCGGCTGCCGAACTGGCCGGGCTGGATGTGATCGAGGTACCGTTGGTGGACGGCTTTGATCTCGATGTGACCGCAGTTCTGCGAGAGGTCTCGGCAGCGCCTGCCGCGCTATTCATCTGTTATCCGAATAATCCCACGGGCAACTACTTCTCGTGCCGGGCGGTTAATGAGGTGTCGAGATCCGCTGCGGAGATCATCGTGGTGGATGAGGCCTACTACGAATTCGGGGGGAGATCCCGCATTGCCGCCACTGAAAGGGACCCCAGAATCATCGTCACCAGGACTCTCTCCAAGGCCTTTGGGCTGGCGTCCATGAGGGTGGGTTATCTGGTTGCCCATCAGGAAGTGGTGCGGATCCTGCATCGGAGCCGCCAGCCCTTCAACACCAGTGCCGCGGCGCAGGTGGCTGCGAGGGTGGTCGTGGAAGAGGCGCAGGCTCAGCTGGCGACAGTGGGGGCCATAGTCGGGCGGCGCCGGTGGCTGATGGAGGAGTTGAGAGGGATCAGCGGACTGTTCCCGTTGCCAAGCGAGGCCAATTTCCTGCTTGTCCGCGTTGAGCAGAGTATCTTCGGCATGACTGCGGGTGAGCTCTGTGTACGACTGCGGGAGGGGGGCATCGCGATCAGGTGTTTTTCGGGTGTGAATCACTTGACAGACTGCGTCCGAATCTCGGTGGGGACGACGCATGAATGCGGGCTGCTGATCGAGCAAATCGGCGGGCTGCGGAGAGGGGGAGGCTGATTGGGGCGAGTGGGGGGTTGTGAAAGACGGACGGAGGAGACTTCGATAACAGTGAGATTGGCGTTGGACGGGCGGGGCCGGGTGGTGAGTGAGACGGGACTGCCGTTCTTCGATCACATGCTGACTGCAATGGCCTTTCACGGCCGTTTTGACCTGGAGGTCTGCGGCCGGGGCGATCTGGAGGTGGACCCTCATCATCTGGTCGAGGATGTGGGGATATGTGTGGGGCGTGCCCTGGCCGACGCCCTGGGTATGCATGAGGGCATTGAGCGCTTCGGTCATGCCGTCGTTCCCATGGATGAGTCTCTGGTGACTGCGGTCATTGACATCAGCGGAAGGCCGCTGCTGCACTGGGATCTGCCGGTGCCGGAACGCCGATTTGGTGCGTTCCACACTGACCTGCTTCCGGAGTTCTTCCGGGCTCTGGTGAATAATGCGCGGCTGACCATGCATTTGCGGGGCGAGACGGTGGGCAATGCTCATCACGCAGCCGAGGCCGCGTTCAAGGCAGTGGGAAGGGCCTTGAGATCTGCGGTTACCCGCAGGGAGACGATGGAGATTCCGTCCACCAAGGGGAGAGTGGGGGGATGATCGCCATCATTGATTGCGGGCGGAACAATGTACTCAGCGTGCGACACGCGCTGCTGCGGGTCGGAGCACAGGCGGAGATCGTCACGACGCCCGACCGGGTCAGCGCAGCGGCGGGAGTGGTTCTGCCGGGGGTGGGTTCGTTCCCCGCGGGCATGCTGGCGCTGCAACGGGCGGGCCTGGTGTCGGTCATACGGGAGGTGGTGGCGCGAGGTACGGCGGTGCTGGGAATTTGCCTGGGGATGCAGATGCTGTTCGAAAGCAGTGAGGAGAGCGGCCTCGGGAGCTGTGAGGATGTGCGGGGGCTGGGTGCCTTTCCCGGACGGATCAGGCGACTGAGGGGCCCTGGGAGGGTGCCGCACATGGGATGGAACACCGTGCACACCACTGGCGGCCGGGCGTTTCTCGAGAGTCTTGACGGCACTCACATGTACTTCGCCCACTCGTATTGCCTGCCGCTGACTGGTGCATCGCACGTTGCGGCGGTGACCGATTACCGGGGGCCGTTTGTGAGTGTGGTGCAGCGGGCCAACGTGATGGGCACGCAGTTCCACCCGGAGAAGAGTGGGATCCAGGGTCTGAAACTCCTGCGAAGATTCGCAGACATCGCGGAGGGTGACTGCACATGAAGCTGTATCCGGCGGTGGACATTCGTGAGGGAAGATGCGTTCGCCTTCTCAGAGGTGAGTTTGACCGGGAGACGGTGTTTTCAGAGGATCCGGTGGCTGTGGCGAGAGGGTGGTGGGAGAGGGGCGCGGCGCTGGTCCATGTTGTGGATCTTGACGGCGCGCGCACAGGGTTTCCGGCGAATGCCGCCCTGATTGAGGCCATGGTGTCGGAGGGCCTGCCTCTACAGGTGGGCGGAGGGATCCGTGATCGAGATCGGGCCGCTGAGCTGTTGCGGATGGGGGTGAAGCGGGTGGTGGTGGGAACGCTGGCCGCGAGGGAGATGGATGCCCTGGGGCGCCTCGTCGATGATTTCCCGGGAAGGATTGTGGCGGCGGTGGATTGTCGGGACGGTCGAGTGGCGGTCGAGGGCTGGCAAAGACAGCTGCGAATTCCGGCGGTGCAACTGTGCCGGGAACTGAAGGGAACTGGAGTCGAGCGGGTTCTGGTGACCGACATAGCACGTGACGGCACGCGAGGTGGCCCGAATGTGCAGCTGATTGAAGAGATCCTGAGTGTCGGCCCGGGGGTCATTGCGTCGGGAGGTGTCGGTAGCATTGAGGACCTGGAGGGTCTGTGGAATCTGGCCGCCGAGTTGCCGGGCCTGGAAGGAGTGGTGGTGGGAAGGGCCCTGTATGACGGGACGATTCCAACCGCAGATGTGTTGGCCTTTCTGAAGGATGATGAAGGGGGCGAAGTGAATGCTGACCAGGCGAGTGATTCCCTGCCTTGACGTGGATGGTGGTCGCGTGGTGAAAGGAGTCCATTTTGTCTCCCTCCGCGACGCCGGTGATCCGGTTCAACTGGCGGCGGCCTACTCGGCGGCCGGGGCCGATGAGCTGGTGTTTCTTGACATATCGGCGACAGTCGAAAAGCGGCAGACATCGTTGGACTGGGTGCGGCGGGTGGCGGAACAGGTCTTTATCCCTCTCACGGTGGGAGGGGGAATCGGGGACCTGGAGGCGATCGGCAGGGCACTGCGCGCCGGGGCTGACAAGATTGCACTCAACTCGGCAGCAGTTGCCGATCCGGACCTGGTGCAGAGGGCGGCGGTCGAGTACGGCACGCAGTGCATTGTGGTGGCCGTGGATGCGCGCCGGGTCGACAGCGAGGGGTTGACCTGGGAGGTATACACTCACGGGGGAACCCGGGCCACTGGCCTGTGTGCGCTGCAGTGGTGCCAGAGGGCGGCGGATTTGGGAGCAGGAGAACTGTTGGTCACCAGTGTCGATGCAGACGGCACGTCCTCGGGTTATGACCTGGATCTGCTGCGGGAGTTGAACCAACGAGCCTGCATCCCCCTCATCGCCTCCGGCGGAGCAGGGGGGCCGGAGGACATGCTGGCAGCTTACGAGGCCGGAGCCGATGCAGCCCTAGCGGCCTCCATCTTTCACTACGGCCGCTGGACAGTGAGGGGCGTGAAGGAGTATCTGGCTGAGCGCGGCGTGGTGGTGAGGCTGTGAATCGGGTCGAGTTGGGCCAGGTGCTGTTCAATGAAGCGGGGCTTGTGCCCGTAGTCGTGCAGCGGGTGAGTGACGGGCGGGTGCTCATGCTGGCATACGCGAGCCGGCGCGCGGTGGAGCTGACCATGGAGACCGGATGGGCCCACTTCCACAGCCGCAGCCGGAACGCGCTGTGGAAAAAGGGAGAGAGTTCTGGCAATACGCAGCAGGTCAGGGAGATACTAGTTGATTGCGATGGCGATGCTCTTCTCTACAGGGTGCAGAGCGACGGGCCTGCCTGTCACACGGGGGAGCCTTCATGTTTCTTCCGCCGCCTCTGGGGTGACGGTCGGGCGGGTGCACCGGCAGGGCCCGAGATTCTCGCAGAGCTGTTTGAGGTGATCGAGTCGCGGAAAGCAGCCGCGCCGGAGGGCTCCTACGTTCACGATCTGCTGGTGGGTGAATGGGAGATGCCCCTGCGGAAGATCGGTGAGGAGGCCACAGAGGTAATGCTGGCGGCCGCCACAGCCAAGCAGGCTGACCTGCCGGCGGAGATTGCGGATCTGTGGTTTCACTGCCTCGTCCTTCTGTCGCGCTGCAGTGGGGATCTGGAGGAGGTGCTGCAGATCCTCCATTCAAGACGGCAGTGAGAGCTGTGCTGGATTCTCGGAATGCAGGGAGGAAAGAATGCCACCAGTGGGGAATTCGAAGGAGGGAGGGGAGAGTTATGATCCGGAACTGGTGGCAGAGGAAGGTCGGCAGTTCGGATGAGGGGGGCAACGCCGAGCTCAGTGTCACGCACATTGCGGTGGATGAGATTGAGCCTAGCCCTTTTCAGCCGCGGATCCATTTCAATGAGGTCAACTTGCAGGAGCTGGCCGAGTCGATCGAACAGGTTGGGCTGGTCGAGCCGATCGTGGTACGGGAGGTGAATAAGGAGGGGGCGAGTTATCAGCTGGTGGTGGGGGAGCGCAGGCTACGCGCGTGCCGCATGTTGGGGCATGAGACCATTTCTGCCATTGTGCGCTCGGTGAGCGAGAGGGAGATGGCACTGCTGGCGCTGACGGAGAATCTGCAGCGGGAGGATCTGCATTTCATCGAGGAAGCGATGGCCTTCCGCAGGATTCTCGACCAGTTCGACCTCACGCAGGGAGAACTGGCCGAGCAGCTGGGATTGAAGCAGTCGACGGTGTCGAACAAGCTTCGTCTTCTCTCGCTGGATGATGAGATAAGGGAGGCCGTCCGGGAGGGGGGAGTGGGCGAGAGGCATGCCCGGGCTCTTCTGCGTCTTCCCGACCAGGCCAGCCAGAGAGTGATGCTGCAGAGGATCATTGACGAGGATCTTCCCGTGCGCCAGGCGGACGAGCTGGTTGAGCAGCTCCTTGGGGGGGAACAGACTTCCGGTGAGAAGCGGCAGACGGTGCGAGGGATCATCCGGGACCTGCGGATCTTCGTCAACGGCCTGAACCAGACGGTCGAGGCGATGCGGAAGTCTGGTCTGAATGTGCAGATGCAGCAAGAGGATCGCGGGGATCATTATGAAGTCCTGATTCGCATCGCCAAGGAGGGAATGGGCGCGGCCGAGGGCCGAGGAGGCGCCACGGTGCGGGGCTCGCAGAAGTAGGTGCGGAGGGGAGGTCATGCGGTGGGCAGGGTAATTGCTGTGGCGAATCAGAAGGGTGGCGTCGGGAAGACGACCACTGCCATCAATCTGGCTGCCTGCCTTGCTGAGGAGCAGAACCGGACGGTCTTGCTGGTTGACATTGATCCGCAGGGAAACAGCACCAGCGGCCTGGGAATAGACAGGCAGGTTTTGAGTGAGAGTATCTACGATGCGTTGATCGACGAGGTGCCGGTTCGACGCATTGTGCGGGCCACGGTCATGAAGAACCTGAAGGTTGTTCCATCCACCATTGATCTGGCCGGAGCGGAAATCGAGCTGGTGTCGATAATGGCGCGGGAGACCAGGTTGCGGCGGGTCTTGAAGGACATCAGGCACGAGTTCGATTATGTCATTGTGGACTGCCCTCCGAGTCTCGGTTTGCTGACGGTGAACGCCCTTACGGCCGCCGACAGCGTGTTGATTCCGATTCAGTGCGAGTACTACGCGCTCGAGGGCCTTTCGCAGCTTCTGAGCAGCATCCGGCTGGTGCAACGGAACCTGAACACGAGCCTGGAGTTGGAGGGCGTGTTGTTGACCATGTTTGACGGCAGGACAAACCTGAGCATAGAGGTGGCAGACGAGGTCAAGCGGTATTTTCGTGATCAGATGTTCATGACAGTCATTCCGAGAAATGTGCGCCTCAGCGAGGCTCCTGGTCACGGCAAGCCCATCATTCACTATGATCCGTCCTCGCGGGGCGCCGAGGTCTACTCGGAGCTGGCGAGGGAGGTGGTAGCCGATGGCTCGTAAGGCACCTAGATTGGGAAAGGGATTGGAGGCCCTTCTCGGCGGGGTCGATGAGACCGATGAGAGCGAGGGTGTGAAGGAGATAGGGCTGGATGAGATAAGGCCGAACAGCTTTCAACCCCGGCGCAGCTTCACGGAGGACAAGCTCAGGGAGCTGGCGGATTCCATTCGCGTGCACGGAGTGGTGCAGCCGATCATTGTGAGAAAGACGGGCGAGGGGTACGAGCTGGTGGCCGGCGAGCGCCGCTGGCGTGCGGCGAAGATGGCGGGGTTGAACGGAATTCGGGCTATCGTGGGTGACTTTGAGGAGCACGAGATGCTGGAGATCGCGCTGGTTGAGAATCTCCAGCGTGAGGATTTGAATCCGATGGAGCAGGCGAGGGCCTATCAGTCTCTGCAGGAAGAGGTGGGCCTGACGCAGGCGGAGGTGGCGGAGAGGATCGGCGTGAGCCGGCCGCAGGTGGCCAATGTCCTGCGGCTGCTGCGCTTGCCGGACGAGGTTCAGGAAATGGTCAGGGAGGGAAAGCTCGGCCTCGGCCATGCGAAGGTCATACTGGGGTTGGAGGAAGAGGACAGGGTGCAGTTTGCCCTGGGTGTTGTGGAGGCCGGGATGACGGTGCGGCAGGCAGAGCGGGCGGTGGAGAGCCGCAAGAAGGGCAGTGAGGGCGCGGAGGGGAAGCCAAAGAGTCAGGAAGAAGCCGGGCAGGATGATTCGGTGCTGTTTGTGCGCGACGTGGAACAGCAGATCGGGCGTGCACTGGGCACCCGCGTGTCGCTGCGGGACAGAGGGGGCAGGGGCCGAATCGTGGTGGAGTACTTTGATTACGAGGATCTGGAGCGGATCATCGAGGTAATTGTCGACGGGCGGAAGTGATGAGCAGCTGGAGGGGAGGATGGTCGAGGAACGGCGCTGTTCCACGTGGAACACCTCGTTTCTCGACAGGAGGTCGCTCGCCCCGTTTTGCGGCGGAAACGAAGGTGGCAATCAGTGCTGGGAACCGTGGTCAACTTTGCTGCAATCATACTCGGCTCACTGCTGGGCTATTTCATCATTCCCTCCATTCCTGAATCCATGAGCAGGACGGTCACCGCCGGTGTGTCCCTTGCAGTTCTCCTCATAGGTTTTGACATGGCCCTCTCAGTGCAGAGCATCCCGGTGATCATCGTGAGCCTGGCACTGGGCGCAGTGATCGGCGAGATGCTGGGAATCAGCGATGCCCTGGATCGCCTGGGTGAGCGCGTTCGCCGCACGGCTCCCCGGGCCAGGGGGGTAGGAGAGGCCTTCGTCACTGCCACGCTGATCTTCTGCGTTGGTCCGATGGCCATCATGGGCGCAATCCAGGGTGGCGTGGCCGGCAATCACTCCATCCTGTATGCCAAGAGCACCCTGGACGGCATCACCTCGGTGGTGCTGGCGTCAACTATCGGCATCGGGGTTCTGGGCTCCGCCCTCCCCGTGCTCCTGTACCAGGGGATGATTACGCTGGCGGGTACACACCTGTCCGCAGTGCTCACACCGGCGATGATCGCCGAGCTCACCGCCTGTGGCGGGTTGATCATCGTTGCGCTGGGTCTGAACATGCTCAACGTGACGGCGCTTCGCGTGGCCAACTTGCTGCCGTCCCTGGTACTGGCCCCGCTGCTCTCCCGCCTGGCCGACTGGATCTCCCTTCTGGCCTGAGACTTTGGAGGAACCGCGGACTGCTTTGGCGAATAGAAGAACACCCAAGCGGGAGAGCAGCGGGAGGTGAGAGGGCGGACCGATGCCAGCAAGACGACGAACCTCGCGAGATACGCACTGGACCCTTATCCTGCTCAGAAATGAGCTCGCCCCTCCGATTACTCTCCGGGTACCGCGTTGCCTGGCCGGCCTGGTGCTCTGCATTGTCCTGCTCGCCCTGGCCACAGCTCCCCTTGCCTGGAGTGATTACCAGTACTGGCGCGACCGCGGGGAGCGAGTGGACGAGCTGGAGGCAGTGATTGTACGACAGCAGGAAACCCTGGCTGATCTCACCGATCAGGTGCGAGAAGTGGAGATGAGCCTTGAGGAGGTGGCGGAGCTGGATCGGCAGCTGCGAGCCGCCCTGGGCCTCGAGGCCACCGGAGACGCCGCGGCCGCCTCGCTTCTGCCGCCACCCTCCGACCAGGCTTCAGTTCAGGTGCAGCTCGGCGCTGGACCAGAGAACGCCCGTGCGCCCGCCCGCCACCTGGACGCGGCAGGCGACGACCTGCCGCTCTCAGTTGAATCGCAGCTGTGGTTGCTGGCGGGGAGAGTACAGGACTACTTGCAGAACCTGCTCGAACTGCGCCGGGAGATGGGAGCGCAAATGTCCGCTGATGCCGAGCCCTCGCACTGCTGGCCCATTTCCGGTGGCTACGTCAGCTCGAACTACGGGTGGCGGATATCCCCAGTGACGGGCGTGTGGCAGTTTCACCGGGCACTCGATATTGCCGCGCCCTTGGGAACACCAATCGTAGCATCGGCGCCTGGCACCGTGATATTTCTAGGTAGGTTGCCGTATTACGGTGAAACACTGAAGATTCGTCACGCAGACGGTGTCATGACCGTATATAGCCACTGCAATGAGATCACCGCGAGCGTGGGGGAGAGGGTGTCGGCCGGACAGATCATAGCACATGTGGGCACGACGGGGCGGACGACGGGCCCGCACCTGCACTGGGAACTGCACAGGGACGGTGAGCCCGTGAATCCCTGGTCCTACCTGCCGCAGTGATCGAGGGAGGGAACGACACTGATGTTTGCCCGTGAGAAGACCAGGGCGCCCGACCCGGGGAAGGTTGCGACCATCCTGGGCGCAGGCACCTCTCTGGAGGGGACGCTTACAGGCGAGGAGAGCGTCAGGCTCGACGGCTTTTTGAAAGGCAGTGTTGACATCGCCGGCGATGTGATTGTGGCGGAAACAGCGAAGGTACAGGCCAAGATCTGTGCCAGGGCGGTGAAAATCGCGGGGACTGTAGAAGGGGACATCCACAGCAAGGGATTGGTCGAGCTGACCTCCACCGCGGTAGTTGAAGGGGACGTCATCTGTGTCGACTTGGTGGTTGACAAGGGGGCAGTACTCAACGGATCCACCAGGATGTCCGAGGAGTCCGCAGGCGAAAGTGGGCGGGAGCAGCCAACCGGGGGTGATGAGGCCGATTGACCCGATACGGTAGACACAAGCATTCTCACGGACTGAGCTCCCGATGGTGAGGGTCGCATTCATAGTCAATCCCGTCGCCGGAGGAGGGCGAGCCATCAGGGGGTGGAGGGAACTGAGCCCGAGCCTCCCGCAGCAGGCGACCTACCACAGATTTCAGACCAATTCCCCCGGTGAGGGAGTCCGACTCGCCGAGATGACAGTCAGGGAACAGTACGATGCCGTCGTACCCGTGGGCGGGGACGGTACGATCCAGGAGGTTGTCAACGGGTTGCTGGGCGCAGGACTCACCGGTTCCACCTACACCGGTCCCGCTATGGGCATCCTTCCTCTCGGAAGGGGGAACGACTTCGCCCGCACCTTCGAGGTGCGCGGCGGCCTCCGGGGCCTGTGGATGAGGCAGTGGGCCGCTCTCACGAAAGGCCTGCACCGGGTGGACGTCGGGCGCCTCAAATGCGGTGGGAAGTCGTCCTACTTCATCAACATGTGTGGGGCCGGCTTCGATGCCGATGTCGCGGCCACCGCCAACCGGCTGCCTCGGAGGTTCGGGGGGCCTTTCCCGTACATTGCCGGGATCTTTCTGCGATTCATCGCCCTGAGCAGCAGGCAGCTGAACATCTACCTGTCAGATGTGGTACCCGTGGACGGATGCGCCGCGCGCCCCTGGGCGACCATCACAGCTGCAGAGACCGACGACGGCCACAAGGACGTGGTTGTCCGGCAGAGGTTTCTCCTCGCCCTCGCCGGCGTGGGACGCTTTCTCGGGGGCGGAATGATGCTGCTGCCACACGCGGAGCCCAGGGACGGTTATCTGGACGTAATGCTGGCTGGGCCGGTGGGACGCCTGCGACTGCTGCAGGTGCTCCGCAGCAGCTTCGTCGGTGAACACATACGTGAACCGGAGGTGGCTTACTTTCGCGCGCGCCGCCTGCTGATAGAAGGAACCGAAGACACAAACATCCACGCGGATGGCGACTACGTGGGAACGGGTTCGGTTCAGATTGACGTCCTGCCGAAGATCCTGCCGGTCCTCTTCTGACAGGTGCAGCCCGGGGAGGTGAGACGATGTTCAAAGACAGAATCGACGCCGGCCGACAGCTGGCCAGCAGGATCCTCGACCGAGGCGGAGACTACGACCTCGTCCTCGGGGTTCCGCGCGGGGGCATCCCAGTGGCGGCCGCAGTGTCCGATGCTCTCGATTTGCCCCTCCGGGCGGCCGTATCCAACAAGATTCGCGCCCCGTGGAACCGCGAACTGGCAGTGGGCGCCCTGGGCGAGGACGGATCTGCGCTGTGCGATCAGCGATTCAGCTCCGTGGGCCTGGCGGGAGAGGACTTTGACGCGGCCTGCAGAGAGGCGCGGGCGGAGCTGCATCGACGGATTGCTCTCTACGGATCCATCGGCGACGGAGCGCGGGACCAGAGGGTGATACTCGTCGACGACGGGGCAGCCACCGGGTTGACGTTGCGCGCCTCAGTGCTCTCGCTGAGAAACAGGCAGGCGGCCTCGTTGACTGTGGCGCTGCCCGTCGCATCTCCGGACGCGGCCGAAACCCTTCGCGGCGAATGCGACCAGGTGATAGTACTAATGGTCCCTGCGGGCTTCATGGCCGTGAGTCAGTTCTACCGCAGCTTCCCTCCGGTGAGTGATGGGCAGGTCCTGCGTCTCCTCGGTCGCGATGAGGATGAATAGTGGGCGCCCTTTCCGCCCAGTCTAAAGTGGGAAGGTGTGATGATCTTGCACGAGGGAAGAATTGCGGTGGAGCAGGGACTCAAGGCAGTGTCTCAGAGACTCTCGCACTCTGGCTTCGAGATCACGGCGATCCCGGCGATCGGGGCAAACATCCCCGCTGACGTCGACGCCGTGGTGATCACCGGGGGCGATGCAGACATGATGGGAGGGCACGACGTGCGCTTCTCCGTGCCTGTAATAGACGCCACCGGCATGGATCCTGACGAGGTGGTACACGCCGTCCGGCAGCGACTCGAGGTGATTGGCGGCAGCTGAGCTAGGAGGGCGGATGTCAGGCGCCCGGAGGCCGCCAGGCAGCCGGGCACCGCCTTCAATCTGCCTTCCGGCTCGTCGTCGCCACTCCTGTCGCGGTGGCGCTGCCGAGGATGCCGGCCCCGATCTGGATTCCCTCCGCAATCCACCTCGCCATCGACATCACCAGACTCAGCCGAGTGTTCTGCAGTACGTAGTATTCCATGAACCCGGTCACGTTCACGGTCCCCGTCACGTGAAGGGTGCCGACCTCGGGAAGTTGTTTCTGGACACCCACTCCCGGGCGGAGGGGGCGGTCGGACAGGGTTACCGTGCCCACATGCGGGCGGCTACCGA
>JAWOBW010000067.1:0-8950 GCA_046484105.1 Bacillota bacterium | reverse complement strand
CGGCCGGCACCACCTCGTAGGATGACAGCGTCATCGTGTACGTACCACGGCCCTGGGTGATGGACCTGAGATCTATGGCATAACGGGACATCTCCGCCGCAGGAACCTTGGCCTTTATGATCTGAGAGCGCCCCTCGGGCTCCATGCCGAGAATCTTGCCCCGCTTGCGGTTGAGATCGCCGATGACGTCTCCCATGTACTCCTCCGGCACCCGGACGGAGACATCCATGACCGGTTCCAGCAGCACGGGATCGGCCTCCATGAAGGCCTGTTTGAAAGCCATCGAGCCGGCAACCTTGAAGGCCATCTCCGAGGAGTCAACCGGATGATAGCCCCCGTCGTACAGAGCGACACGGACATCAGTCACCGGGCACGAGGCCACCGGACCCTCAACCATCGCCTCCCTCACGCCCTTTTCCACCGCCGGTATGAACTGGTTCGGGACAGAGCCGCCGAAGATCTCATCGACGAACTCGAATTCCTCGCCCCTGGGCAGTGGCTCAAGCCTGAGATCTACCTCTCCGAACTGGCCTCTGCCTCCCGTCTGTTTCTTGTGGCGGTAGCGGGCAGCGGCCTGACGGCGAATGGTCTCCCGGTACGCAATCTTGGGTGCAGACGTGGTGACGCCGACGCCGAACTTGCGCTTCATTCGGTCCAGGATCACCGAGATGTGCAGTTCTCCCATTCCAGAGAGGATCTGCTCATTGGTCTCGCTGTTGCGCTCCACCTTGAAGGTGGCGTCCTCCTCCGCCAGGCGCCTCAACCCGCTGCCGATCTTCTCCTCGTCACCCCGACTCTCGGGCTGAATTGCGACGTGATAGACGGGTTCGGGAAACCTGATCCTGGGGTATACGATGGGCGCGTCGGCGCTGCAGAGAGTATCTCCGGTAACCGTAGCCTGCAATTTGGCCACAGCCACGATATCACCAGCGACCGCCTCATCAATCGCCGTCTGCTCGTTGCCCCGGGGAATGAACAGCTGACCCAGGTGCTCCCGGGCTCCCTGCGACGAGTTGAGAACCTCCGAGTCAGAGCTTATCCTGCCTGATCGGACGCGGAACAGGGTCAGTCGACCGACATAGGGGTCGGCCATCGTCTTGAACACCAGTGCCGAGAAGGGCTCGTCGACATCGGCCAGCCGCGCGATCTCCTCGTCCGTCTCGGGATCGGTACCGGTCATGGGCGGCAGATCGTCCGGGGCGGGGAAGTAGTCGATTATGGCATCCATAAGGCTAACCACCCCGGTGCCGCTGATGGCCGATCCACACAGAACCGGAACCAGCTCCCGTTCGGCCACTGCCCCCTTGAGCGCGGCCCCGATGACCTCCGCCTCGATCTCCTCGCCTTCAAGGTACATCATCAGGAGTTCATCGTCGCGCTCCACCACTGCATCCAGGAGCTCCTCGCGGTACTGCTCCACCTCATCGACCATGTCCTCCGGTATGTCCACTTCCTCGGGTGTACCCTTTTCACCGAAATGGTACGCCTTCATCTGCATGAGGTCCACCACGCCCGAGAAGTTGCCCTCCCGCCCTATTGGCAGCTGAAGGGGAGCGATCCTCTCCGGGAAGTACTGCCTGATCTGGTCCAGGACCTGGTAGAAGTCGGCATTCTCGCGATCAAGCTTGTTCACAAAGACCGCCCGCGGCATCTCGTACTCATCGGCATAACCCCACACCAGCTCGGTCCCGACCTCGACCCCGGAGACGCCCTCCACCGTGATCAGGGCCACATCCGAGGCCCTCAGTGCGGCGCGCACCTCGCCCACAAAGTCGAAGTAACCGGGGGTGTCGAAGACGTTAATGCGGTGGCCTCTCCAGGAAATAGGAGCCACTGCGGCATTGATACTGACCTGGCGCTCTCGCTCCTCCGGGTCGAAGTCCAGGATGCTGTTGCGCTGGTCCACACTGCCCAGGCGAGTGGTGGCCCCGGAAAAATATAGCATACTCTCGGCCAGACTGGTCTTGCCCGCACCACTGTGGGATATCAACCCAACATTGTACAATTTCTCCGTTGAAGACACCTGTGATCCTCCTCCTCCAACTTCAATCTACTCTTCATCTTCCTCATCCAGGAGCGCTCCCCTGGTGTAGACGCCACCTGCATTCCACAGAAGCCAGCTGTCGATCCCCCACTCGTAGGCGGCGTCAATCTGGCCCCGGACCTCCGCGGGACCGTAGCGATATCCCCAGGAAAAATCCTGCAGCCACGGCCGTATGATGGCATCGCGGTCGGTGGTCCGCTCCAGTGCATCGCGCATGGCATGCCACACCGTCTCGTAGGGAGCCTCATTGGGAACGGGCAATCCGTAGATGTTCGGTCCATAGTGGGAAGGATATACCATGGGGGATATGTAGTCCACCACTTCCACAAGCCGCTCCCAGTTCTGTCCAATCCGCATATCGTCCGTCACCGTGGTGACCAGCCCGAACACATCGACGGAGCTGGCCGCCCCGACCCCGGCCAGGGCCCACTGGGCCTCCTCGAGAAAGGCGGTGATCACATCCGCTCCGGAGACGCCCTCATCCGCCCAGGTGTAGCGAGCGGAGCTGACCGCGCCATCGGTGGGGAAGCGCACATAGTCAAACTGAACCTCGGGAAACCCGGCCTCGGCCACCTCCACGGCAATGTCGATGCAGTACTGCCACGCCTCGCGGCTGTGCGGATCCAGCCAGGCCGTACCAGTCCGATCGCGCCACAGCCCGCCGTCCCGGTGCTGCACCGCCAGATCGGGTCTGGCCGCCGCCAGGCGTGAATCCTTGAAGACCACCAGCCGCGCTATGGCGTAGATACCGAGCTCATCCAGCCTGCCCGCCAGCTCCTCCAGCTCCCCCAGCCTGGGCTGCTTCGTGCTATACACGTTCACCGAATCGAGGGCGCTGTCGTATGCGACCCAACCGTTGTCATCCTTGAGGTCGATCACCATGGCATTCAGTTCCGTGGCCAGAACCAGGTCAATCAACCGGTCCAACCGGGCGCTGTCCCTGGCGACTCCCACGGGAACATATAGCCCCCTGATGGTGCGCCCCCGCTCCTGCGAAACCCTCTCCACCACCCGGTCTATCTCAGCCGGCCCCGGCATCCACCAGTCGGCAGATTCACCCGCGGCGTGGACACGGGTTGGGGATATGCAGAGGCAGAACATAATGACGAGAGTGACTAGGACCAACGATAGAGGCCGAATGACGGGCAGGTCTCCCTCCGTGACGCGGATCTTCATGGCAGAACCCTTTCTCAGCGGCCGGATTCACTATCGACCGCACTGAATAGCTTGAGCAGCCCCTCCGGTCGGATGAGGCGCCTGAGGCATGTGAGACATTCAATCACACTCCATAACAGTATATCATGAGCCCAGCTCGGGCAGAAAGGAAACTCACAGGACCGCCTGCGCGTACCAACCCACCAGCAGCACCAGGGCAAAGCCAGAGATCACACCCCAGCTGGGCAGGGCGGTCGAATCGTGCGCCTCCGGTATCAACTGATCGGCGGTCACGTATATCAGCGCCCCCGCGGCGAAGGCCAGGCCCAGGGGCAGAAGAGCGCTGAGATGCGAGCCCCCCAGGACCCCGGCGATCGCGCCGACGACCTCGCTCATCCCCGAAAAAGTGGCAAAGGCCACTGTAAGCCAGCGGTTCACTCCATTTCTCCTCAGGGGCAGACTTATGGCCAGCCCCTCGGGTATGTTCTGAAAGGCCACGGCGATGGCCAGCTGGGGACCCATGGTCTCCCCCCCTGCCGCGTATCCCAGGCCCATGGCCAGTCCCTCGGGGATGTTGTGAATGGCCACGGCTACGGTGAGCAGCACCGCGTCCTCGAGACCGGGGGAGAACTCCTCTGCCCCGAAATGCGGTTCGAGGTGCGGTAGGAGGCGTTCCATGGCCGTGACGAACGCGCCGCCCAGGACCAGGCCGGCCACCGCCGAGAAGACGGAGCCGGCCTGCAGGGCCCCCGGGAGAAGCACCAGCGATGACAGCCCGAACATCACCCCGGCGGAAAAGCCCAACACCGTGCTGTATGTCTTGCGGGAGATGTCGCCCCACAGCGCCAGTGCAACGGCACCCAGCCCACTGGCCGATCCCGCAATTGCCGTGGCAAGGATGGTGCGAAGCAGAACCTGATTCACGGACCTCCCCCCAATCGCATCTGATTAGGTTGCCCAAAATGGGGGAGAAACCGCCGCACAGGTCAGCCCGCGTGATCACCGGGGTCCGCATCCTCCACCAGGTTTCCCTCGCCGTAGACCACCTCTCCACCCACCACCGTCGCCAGGACGGAGCACTCATCCGTTGGCGCCCCGGCTATGATATCCGAGTCAAAGACGGTCAGATCGGCCAGCATTCCCGGCGCGATCCTGCCCCGTCGGTCCTCCTCGTTCACTGCGTAAGCCGAACCCCACGTGTAAGCGCAAACCGCCTCGGCGGGAGTGAGCCGCTCCTCCGGATACCAGCTCTCGCGCGAGTCATCGGCCCGGCGGGTCACCGCGGACCGGATCCCGACCAGAGGGTCGAGGGCATCGACCGGAAGGTCGGAACCGAAGGCCAGGACCGCTCCCGCATCCAGAAGAGAGCGGAAGGCATAGGCCCAACGTCCCCGGGTCCCCCAGTACTGATCGACCAGGTCCCGGTCGGCAACGGCGTGAGCTGGCTGCACCGACGCGATCACCCCCAGCCGGGCAAATCTGTCAATGTCCCCGGGCAGAAGCAGCTGGGCGTGCTCAATTCGATTCCGTAGACCCAGGTCCGGAGCGCCCAGTTCCTCCAGGACATCCAGGACCTTGTGATTGGCCGCGTCGCCGATGGCGTGGACGGCGACGGGAAGAGACAGGGCAAAGGCCCGACGCACACGGCTCCTCAGATCTCGCCGGTCGCAAACCTCGACTCCCCGGTAGCCGTCGTCGCGGCCGCAGTAGGCGGAGAAAAGGTGCGCCGTCTGCGAGCCGATGGCTCCATCGACGAATATCTTCACTGCGGTGATCCGGAGATATTCGTCGCCGAGAAAACCTGTCAGTCCCAGCTTCTCCGCCGCGTCTAGAGACTCTGCGGGTATGGTCATTCTGATCCTGAGGGAGAGAGCTCCCTCTCGATTCAGCTCTCCGAAGACTCTCAGGGCATCAGCTCCCTCGCAGCTGACCAGCCCCGTCAATCCCAGGGCATGCGCCTCCCGCTGTCCCTGCAGGACTACGTCTTTCAGCTCATCCAGCCGGGCGGGTGGCATGGCATCCTCAACCAGGGAGCGGGCCGTCTCAAAGAAGATGCCCCGCAGATCGCCCCGTTCGTCCCGGAGAATATCTCCCCCGGGCGGGCAGCTGACGCCGCTGTCAAGTCCGGCACGACGGAGAGCCTCGCTGTTCGCCCACAACGCGTGACCGTCCTTGCTGCTGACGGCAACCGGATGCCGCTGGGTAACCTCATCGAGATCCTCCCGGCCGGGGAACTCACCTCCGGGCCAGAGATTCTTGTTCCATCCCGCACCGCGAATCCACTCCCCCGCCGGCAGCTCGTCCGCCTTGCGCCCGATCAGCCCCTGCACTTCCTCGAGGGTCCGGGTCCCGGTCAGGTCCACGCCGAGACGCAGGCTGCAGTAGGACAGAAAATGCGTGTGGGAATCGACCAGACCCGGAACCACCGTCGCACCCCCCAGATCGATCATCTCGGCCCGCCCGGCCAGCTCCATCAGCTGGCGAAAATCCCCCACCTCGAGGATCCTGTTTCCATCGATGAGTATGGCCTCCACCGCCGTTCTCTCCGAGTCCATGGTGTAGATGCGGCCGTTGTGAAGTAGCCTGTACAGGATCATCACCTCCCGGAATCTCCCCTAAAGGGGCCTCTGGCCAAAGTAGTGTGAGGCCCCCGCCTTCTCAGCGCGACTGATGTGGGCCTCCCGGAACAGGGTGTCACCCCTGGAGATACCGGCACCCACCAGACACACCATGGTGACCGGCTTCATCAGGCCCACTCCCATGATCTCCACCGCCATGACCACCCCGGTTATCGGTATGTGCCCGGCCGCCCCCAGCAGTCCGATGCTCGAGGCGGCAATGACCGTCTCAGGAAAGGGGTGACCGGCCGCCAGCGCCATCAGCGCTCCGGCCAGCGCCCCCAGGGCGAGGCTCGGGGCCACCACTCCACCACTGGCCCCGGAGCCGACGGTGAAGGCGGTGGCAGCAATCTTTCCCAGCAGTAGCAGCAGTAGAATCCTCCAGGGCACCGTCTCCGTCATGACCCTCTCCACCAAGGATATCCCGGGGCCCAGGACATACGGAGTCGCGAGCAGCGCGGTCATGCCGGTCAGCAGGCCCCCGATCGATGTCCTGACCGGCGGCGCAACCGGCAGCTTCTGCGCCAGGTTCTCGACGCCGTAAAGGGTCTTCACGTACAGAAGACTCACCGCCCCCACCCCGATTCCGAAGAGGAGAAAATACGGCACATCCCGCTCGGGTGTGAAGACGAATTCTCCCGGGGAGGAGAAGGCAAAGAGCCGCTCGCGGCCCAGGACGACGGAATAGACGAAGTAGGCGGAAACGCTGGCGACGAAGCTCTCGTAGAGGTTATTGTACTCCATGTCGTCCCGGTAGAGCACCTCGGCTCCGAACACGCCACCCGCCAGGGGGGCGGCGAATATTGAACCGAAGGAGGCTCCCATGGCGCACATCACCACCTTGCGGATCTCGGTCAGGCTGAGATTCAGGGTCCTGCCCACCCAATAGCCCAGGGCGGCACCCATCTGCACCGTCGGCCCCTCTCTCCCGGCGGAACCTCCCGAGGCAATGGTGAACACGCTGGCGACCAGCTTGACCGGCACCGTCAGCAGACTCATGTACCCCCAGCGCCGGTTGTAGGCGCGGATTGCCGCATCCGTGCCGTGGCCCGCAGCCTCAGGGGCGAAGACTGAGGTCATCAGCCCGCTGAGCATCAACCCGAGGGCAGGAAGGACGTATACCCAGCGGTTCTGAGCCAGGGGCGAAAGAGCATCGATGCCCCAGTTCAGGATTCCGGTGAAGAGCACAGCCGCCATCCCCGTGATGACCCCGACCAGAACGGCAATGCCCGTCCACTTCAGAATGTGGCCGAGGGAAGTGCCCGTCTTGTATACAGCAGTCCTTCGCCTGATCCTCAATATCAGCCCTTCTCGCCACCCCGCCGTTACCCTCACCGACTCCGCTGCCAGACGAGTATCTCGTCACCCACCTCCACGGCTTCCACCTCGGAGGGCAGGCGGTACGTGCCCTCGCGCAGCACCAACACAGGGTGAACCTGCTCGCGCAGTCTACCCGGCAGTTCCCTGAGTGCCACCCCTGCGAGAGTTGGCCCCGCCGCGCTGACGATTCTCATCTGCAAACCGGGATAGCAGTCATGCACCAGCCGCGCGAGATCCACCCCGTTCATCCGGGTCACAACCTGGGCGGAGAAGGAATCGGCGGGATCCAGGACATCACCCAGGCCCATGATCTCGGCCAGGTCCCTGTATTCGGGACTGAGAACCCTGAGCATGACCCGCTCTATGCCCATTCTGACCGCCGCGGCTGATGCCAGGAGGTTGGAATGATCATCTCCGGTGACGGCAATGAAGGCGCGAGTCTTCCCCGAGATGGCCTCCCGCAGGGTTCCCGGATGGGTGACGTCGCCCAGCACTATGTCGGCGAAGGGAAATGCCTCCGATATGCGCTCGCATTTCTTGGGATCCAGGTCGATGACCGTAAGACTCATGTGGTGATGGTCGCGGAAGAGGTGGAGGAGGCTTCTGCCCGTCTTTCCCGCGCCGGCTATGATCAGGTGCAACCGGTTCGCCCCCGATCCGGGGCGAATGCCGGCGGGGCAGCAGCTGGAAAGACTCCTGCACAAAAACAAATGGTGCGCCTAGCAGGACTCGAACCTGCGCTCCCGGCTCCGGAGGCCGGTGCTCTATCCGGCTGAGCTATAGGCGCACTCATATGTCGATCGCCCCTTCATTATATAGCATCCACCTGACGGCCGCAATAAATGCTAGCGTCCGAGGAGAATCATGCCTCCCAGGATGACAAACAGACCACCCGCTCCGTATCTTATGTACTCCTGGGGAACCACCCTGACCACAGCAGCACCCAGTATCGCGGCCAGCCCGACGTTGATGACCATCGCCAGAATGGCGCCCAGAAACACCGTCACCGGGGATCCGCACCTCGCCGAGAGCATCATGGTGGCCAGCTGGGTCTTGTCACCGAGTTCTGCCAGGAACACCAGGCCAAATGCGCTGCCAAATAATCGCCAATCCATCGCAGGTCACTCCAATGTGCTGCCGGTCTGGGAAGTCTCCCGCTCTTTCTGTCTTGAGCTGCAGGCGGAGCACACCCCGTACAGCTTCAGCTCGTGATCCACCACCTTGAAACCCGCCCGCACCAGCACCGCCTCCTCCACCGCCCCCAGAAGATCCTCGTCAACCTCCTCAATCTTGCCGCATTCGATGCACAACAGGTGATGATGGCGGTGGATTCCGCTGGCCAGTTCATAGCGCGCCCGACCGTCACCCAGGCTCAGCGTCTGCACCAGGTCAAGACGCTCCAGGAGATCAAGGGTGCGATAGATGGTGGCCAGCCCGACGTCGGGATCCACGTCGCGCACCAGCTGGTGTAGTTCATCCGCCGAGGGATGTCTGTCCTGGTACTTGACCAGCAGCTTCACAATCAGCTCACGCTGGGCGGTGATCTTGATGTCCTCGTCCTTCATTTTTCTATAGACATGCTCAGCATCGGGCTGTTCTCCCACAGGTATCACCCCAGATCGGAAACATTGTGCAAAGCCAGCATCATTAAGTCTACCGGCCTCGTGCCACCTGGACAAGTTCCGCCTACCCGAGGTATTCTCGCAGCACATCCTCGACGGTGGGTTCTCCGATCTCCTGCAGTTCATACTGGACGCGGAGGGCGGGAGCCTCTATCTGCACCAGTCGCCTGAGGTCGATGGGCGTGGCTATG
>JAWOBW010000203.1:0-9552 GCA_046484105.1 Bacillota bacterium | reverse complement strand
TGGTACCGGGCGGAGGTTCAGGTCATCAGGACTGCCAATGCCGTCTCTGACATCATCTACCCCGGCCAGAAGCTGCTCATACCGGATGCGCAGTCTGGTCAGGCTGCTGTGACTGCCTCCGTATCCTCCTCTGCATTCTCTGCCGCCGATGTTGACTTGCTAGCCCGACTGGTTCAGGCGGAGGCGACGGGAGAACCCTACACTGGTAAGGTTTCCGTTGCGGCAGTGGTGCTGAACCGGGTGCGCAGTCCGAACTTCCCAAACAGCATCAGCGGTGTCATTTACCAGCCGATGCAGTTCTGCCCCGTTCAGAACGGCACCATCAATCGCCCGGCGGGTGCCGAGGCCTCCGGTGCCGCTCGCGATGCGATAAATGGTTGGGATCCCACCGGCGGTGCCCTGTATTTCTTCAATCCAGCCAAGACGACCAATTCCTTCATCTGGTCTCGACCGGTGATCATCACCATCGGCAATCACCATTTCACCCGGTGAGGCGATGGGGCGCCCGGGTTCAGTGTCCCGGGTGCCCTTCCCTGCACGCAGTTGGCGAGATCAATTCTCTGCAACAGATGGGGAGATGTGCTGGCGATGCCAGCGAGCCCGGGCTCACTGCGGGGCCTTGCTGTGCTCTCATCGATGACGGCGTCGAACTGCGGACCATGGCCAGCAGGAACAGGTGAGTATCCGGCACGTTCCCCTTCAACCTCACCCAGCAGTGGCGGCATAGATGGGGACACCCGGTGATGAGCAGGTTGTCTTGGGGATTTCGGAGTGAAGTATGCGTCCTTCACTCATTGCAGGTCGTGCGGCGTCGCATGAACAGAACGGTTCCGCACGCAGCAGCGTGCCCGCGGTGGGAGTGAGGTCCCGGGGGCTGTGTCAACTTTGCCCTGGTGTAGAAGTGGTCTCAGACAGCAGGGGAAGGGTCACGGTGAAGCAGGCACCCTGCCCCGGTTTACTGCTCACCTCGATGTTTCCTCCCATCGCCCGGACCCTCCGCTGCACTATGGCCAGTCCCAGTCCGAATCCCCCCTCCTCGCGGGAGCGGGATGGGTCGGCGCGATAGAAACGGTCGAACACGTGCGACAGGGCGTCCGGGGGGATGCCGGGCCCGTCATCTGCCACGCGGAGAATGAGAGGATCGTCCTTGCCCTCGCCCCACTGGGCACCGACGCGGACAGTACCGTCGGGGCCGGCATACTTCACGGCGTTTTCGACAAGACCCTGCAGGATTCGCTCCAGATCATCCTCGGGTCCGATCACCATCGGACTGCAACGGACGTCCCGCTGCAGCCGCACCTTCCCCGCCCTTGCGATCGGTTCCATGCGGCGAAAGATCCGGCTCACGGCGGCGGAGACGTCGGCGTATTCAGGTTCCTGATTACCCTCGTCTTCGGCCTCCCATTCATCCAGCCGGGTCAGTTCCAGCAGTTGGCTCACCAGGCGACGCATGCGCTCCAGTTGTTCCCGCAGGCGATCGATGAGGGCCGCGTCTGTCTCGTCCGGCACCTGCAGCGCATCGATGATGAGCACGGCGCTGCTCACCGGTGATCGCAGCTCGTGGGAAGCGTCCGAGATGAATCTCCTCTGCGCCAGGTCATGCTTCTGCAGCCGGTCGGCCATCAGGTTGAAGGTCTGGGCCAGCTCGCCCACTTCATCGCGGGAGCTGATCCGCACCCGGGCGTCGAGACTTCCCGATCCCAGGCGTCGGGCCGCGCGGGTGAGATTTTCCAGGGGAGAGGTTAGCCGCAGAGCGATCAGCCAGGTTGCGGTGACAAAGACGACCGTCACCGCGAGACCGGTGAGCAGCAGACGACGCGTCAGGGCGGAGAGGGAGTCCAGAATGGGTGTCAGGGAACTGGAGATCAGCAGCGCCCCGGTGATCTCGCCGGCGTGGATTACCGGGGCGGTGGCATACATCACGTGTTCTCCGGAAGAAAGTCGGTAGACGGATGCGCGGGCCTCGCCGAGCAGGGCGGAGCGAACCTCCTCCACCTCGATTCTCCTCTGTACCAGGGAGGTCTCGGGTGAGGAAGAGTCAAGGCTGTCCGCCTGCACTTCCCAGGATCCATTCAGGAGCAGGATTCGGCTGTCAAACCTGCGGGCGAAGTTCTCCAGAACCCTCGCGGCCCCCTCGCCCCGCTCGGAGGCGACTGCGTCGGCGACGATGCGGGCCTCGGTCAGCAGGCGGATGCGGCGTTCGGAGATGAGATCGGCTGCCGTCCAGCGGTAAACCTGAATGCCCAGGGCGGCGGTGGCGGCGATGATGAGAATCAGGTAAATGATGGTGAGCCGCCCGCGCAACGAGGACAACGTGCGGATCATGGTCCCTGCTCCTGGCGGTCGATTTCCAGCAGGTATCCGGCTCCCCAGCGGGTCTTAATGATCTCGGAACCGTCCGATGTCGGGCCGAGGGCCTCGATCTTTTTGCGGAGTCTCCGCACGTGGACGTCCACTGTCCTGGAACTGCCGAAGTAGTCGTATCCCCAGGCCCGGTCGAGGATCTGCTCCCTGCTGAAGACGCGGCCGGGGTGCTTCGCCAGAAGCTGCATCACCGCGAATTCCTTGACCGTCAGCGGGACTTGTCCATCCGGTCCGGATAGCGTTCTTCTCTCAGTATCCAGGACGATTCCTGGGGCGACCTGCGGGAATCTCTGCTCCCCGCCCCCCACCGGCTCGGGGTTGACACGCCGCATTACTGCCCTGATGCGGGCGAGGAGCTCGCGAAAATTGAAGGGTTTGGTGATGTAGTCGTCAGCACCCACCTCAAGCCCGAGAATCTTGTCGATGTCGTCGTCCTTGGCCGTCAGCATTATGATGGGAACGGTGGAGTCGCGGCGCAGTCGACGGCACACCTCCATGCCATCGATCCCGGGCAACATCAGGTCCAGCAGCACGAGGTCAACCGTCTCCTCCTCGAACCTGTCAATGGCAGACTCGCCGTCGGGGGCAGTGATCACGGTCCAGCCCTCTCGCTCCAGATTGGCCGTCAGGCCCTCGACGAATCCCCGTTCATCATCAACGATCAGGATGGTTGGGTCGGAACCCACCTCATCTACCTCGCCTTCTCACCGTCCTGGCGGCCCGGGACAATCAGAGCCTTGGTAACCGAAAGGGACTGAACGTCGCGCAGGGCCTCCTCCGCCTCGTCCAGACTGTATTCGCGAGTTATCATGTCAGCCCACGGGAATCGGCTGCTGTGTTTGGCCATGACTCCCACGGCGCGGTACAGGTGGTTGAAGTCTGTGCCCCAGCACCCGCGAACATCGAGGTGCTTCTTATTGAGTAGGAGGTGTGGGTTGATGGTCACCTCTCCGGCGTCGGTGTACTGGCCGGCAATCACGACAGTTCCGGCATCCCGGGTCAGGGCCATGGCCTGGGCAACTGCCTCGGGCTCTCCTGTCGCCTCGATGGTCACGTCGGCTCCCCTGCCCCCGGTCAGACCCTGGACGGTGCGGAGCCGCTCGGCGAAGGACGCGGCGGCAATGTCCAGGATGTAGTCGGCCCCGAGGTTTTCACCCATCTCCAGTCTGTGGGCGGGGCCGCCGATGAGAACCACCCGGGTTGCGCCCCGAAGCTGGGCCAGGATCACGGCGTTCAACCCGACCGGACCGCTGCCGAGGACGGCGACAGTGTCACCCATCTGTATGTCTCCTCGCTGGACGGCGTGAAAGGCGGTCGGGAGACCGCAGCCGCCGGCGATGAATGTCCTGGCCGTCAGGTTCTGTGGCAGCTTGATGATGTGCATTCCGGGTTTGAGATAGATGTACTCGGACCACCCGCCGAGGAGGCCTTCGTCGGCGCCGTAGGTGATGCCGTATACCCGGCGGTGAGGGCAGCGAGTGGTCGAACCTGCGACGGAGCAGTACCAGCAGCTTCCACAGGTCTCGTGTACATCCAGGAAGGTGACCACATCGCCCTCCTCGAGGGGAACTCCCTCGACATCGAGGACCTCTCCCTCGATGCAGGCTATGGTGCCCACGCTCACGTGACCGGGTATTATTGGGTACGGTACCCCGGCCAGACGCCCGTGCCAGAGGTGTACGTCAGTACCGCATACCTCGCTGGCGATCGTGCGGAGCAGGATGCTCCCATCCTCCATGTCGGGATAATCGTACTCGCGAATCTCGATGGACCTGTGCGGTCCGGGCATAACTGCGGCGCGAATCATGCTATCACTCCCCGCTCATTCTTCGATCTTGCGTGCGGTCACGGTGCCGTTCGAGGTGCGTATTCGAATTTGGTGTCTCGCCTCGGATCCAATCTGCCCCGTGATCCGCTTGGCAGACGACTCGCCGATGACCAGGTGGTTGTGATCGGCGACGACCTGGCCGTTCGAGACGGTCATGATCACTTCCGCATTCAGGTGTCGGGAAAGGTATGCGGTTATGGATCCATTTCCGGTCCGTATCTCCAGGTTGCCCTCAATACTTCGGACCTCCACGCGAATGCTACCGTTTGAGGTGTGTACACCGGACCGCACCCCGGTGCAGTCCACGATGTCTATGCTCCCGTTGCTGGTTGTCGCGCGAACATATCCGTCGACGCCCTCCAGGTGAATACTGCCGTTGGAACTCGTCGCAACTACGTCCCCGGTCACTCCCTCGACCTGGACGTATCCATTAGATGTCCGCACCTCGTTCAGGATCATGTCCTGAGGAATTGTCACCTCGTAGTCCACCGAGACCCGGGTTCGCTCCTTCCGGTGGACCGTTTCGATGACGGTGATCTCACCGACGGCCACACGAATGTCCGCGTCACCCAGTTCACTTTCGGCGCCAAACGCTCTCTTTGTCGCCACAATGTGGATTTCCCGGTTTCCGCCCGCCCTGACGGTAATATCTCCGTTTAAGTTCGAGATCTGCAGGGCCGAACCCGGCTGCACCCGATGGGTTTGCTCGACAACCTCCGAAGTCTGAAACACTCGAGATACAACTTGCACTGCCCTGACCACATCTGTGGCCACCGTGCATCCAGTCAGGGCGGTTGCCATCATGAGAATCGCTGCCACCTTTGCCCACTTTCGGGCCATTCCGCTCCCTCCGCCTCGGTTCGGGTTTCGCAGGAGTCCATCTGTCTCCCGCTGCTCCTAATACTAACATGGAATGAAGACGCGTTCGATGGATGGATGCACCTGCAGGTACAGCGGACCCCCGGCGCGCCGTGGCGTGAGGGGATGCGAAAGATCAGAAGAAATCCTGGATTCCGCGGGATTCTTCCCGCCTGCGTATGAGCTGCTTTGTCCGTTCGAGGGACAGCTCGATGTGCTCCCTCAGTATTTGCTGGGCGGAATGCCAGTCTCCTCTCTCCATCGCGTCCACCATCAGGCGATGGCTCTGCTGGGCCGAGGCCAGGTGGCTTTCACTGGGGCGATACGCCTTCCACACCATGGCGGCATAATCCAGCACCGACGTGACCAGCTTCTCCAGGTAGCGGTTTTCGGATTGCTCGGCCATGTACAGGTGAAACTGCTGGTGGGCCGTATTGTGCAGGCCACCGCTGTCCGGATCAGTTGCGGACCCCTCCATTTCCTCGAGCAGCTGGTGCAGGCGGGTGAAGTCCTCCCGGCTGAGCAGGGGTGTCGCCCGGCGGATGGCGGCACCCTCGAGCAGTATGCGCACCGAGGCGATGTCATCTACATCCTTCGCCGTGAAGCCCCTGACGACGTATGGCTTGCGAGGATCAGAGCGCTCGACCAGGCCGATTCCCTCCATCTTGTGCAGTGCCTCGCGAACTGGGGTGCGGCTGACGCCCAGCTGGTCTGCAACCTGCTGTTCGACAATAGTGCTGCCCAACGGGAGGATTCCCCTGATTATCCCGCTGCGCAATGCCTCGAAAACCCGCATTCTCAATGAAGTCATGGACTGACCACCCCGCGTTAAGATTGATGGAAGGAACTGTCCTCCCTGTGAAGTATATATACAACGGGCGCACTCAGTAAACGTATACTCTCTCTTTCGCAAAACTTCCGTCGCATTCAGGGATGCACATAAGCGCCCAACGGGATCCGATGATGCCGCGGGGATTTAGGCTGTCGGTGAGGTATGCCGTCCGCGGCGCAGTCGCAAAATGAGGAGGCAACGTGATGACCATAATGACTGCCGGAAGGGCTGTTGCCAGGGCTCTCATCGAGGAAGGGATAGACACGGTTTTCGGCATTCCGGGTGCGCAGAACCTGGAGATATACGACGGGTTCCTGGACTGCCGCGACGAGATTGAGCAGATAGTGGCGCGTCACGAATGCAGTGCGGGATTCATGGCCGACGGATATGCCAGGGCAGGCGGGAGGATCGGAGTCTCTGTGGCTATCGGTGGCCCCGGTCTCACCAACAGCTCGACAGCTCTCGGCCAGGCCTTCTCCGACTCCTCTCCCCTATTGCTGATCTCCACGCAGACCAGCACGAATGAGATCGACCGGGATATCGGAGTGCATCATCAGCTTCTTGACCAGCTGGGTCACACATCGGGCGTCACGGCGTGGAACCGGCGGATCACTGATCCCGCAGAGGTCCCCGTGGCCATAGGTGATGCGGTCGACTACATGTGCACTCACCGGCCCCGACCCGTTCACATCGAGATTCCCGGTGACATTCTGGTACAGGAAGCGGACATGACCTTCGGCGGCCGGACCCGGCCGGACCCGCCCGTCGCCCGGGATGACGAGATTGAGGCGGCAGCCGAAATCCTGGTCAGCGCTCGACGTCCTCTTCTGTGGATAGGCGGGGGAGCAGCCGGGGCGGCCGCGCAGCTGACCGAACTGGCGGAGATTTCGAATGCCGCGGTGATCATGACCGGTGCGGGCAAGGGAATAGTACGCGAGGATCATCGGCTCAGCCTGGGAAGCAACCTCCGCTCACAGTCCCTGGCTGGATTCGTTGCCTCCACTGACGCGGTCCTGGTGGTGGGGAGTCAGCTGGCCGCGCAGGAGACGGCCGGGGGCCAGCTGGAGTTTCCCGCAGACATGATACGGGTCGACATTGACGCTGAGGGAGACTGCCTGTATGATGCGCGGATCAGGATAGTCAGCGATGCCGCCGACTTCGCCGACCGGCTTCTGCCCAGAATCCGAAGGCGGCTGGCCGAGAGGTCGTCGAGAGACGCCGGCGGCCATTTGGGGGAGATTGCCCGGTTGAAATCTCGGCTGGCCGCCGAGGACGGACTGGGTGGCGAGGCGGCGAGAGGAATCATTCGGGCTCTGAGGGACACTCTGCCGGAAGAGGCCGTGCTGGTGGGTGACATGACCATGCTCTGCTACCGCGCGACGGCTGAATACCCGGCGCTGTTGCCCAGGACCTACCTGTTCCCCCGGGGATTCGGCACCCTGGGCTGGTCTCTGCCGGCAGCAATCGGCGCAAAGGTCGCGGCTGCCGATCACCCGGTGGTGTCTGTCTGCGGTGACGGCGGCTTTCTCTACACCGCACAGGAACTGGCCACGGCGGTCATGTGCGGGCTGAGCATTCCCATCCTCATCCTCAATGACAGCTCATACGGAATGGTCAAACGCTTCCAGAAGATGAGATACGGCCCTGACCGGGTGATAGCCACGGATCTGTATAATCCCGATTTCGTCAGATTTGCCGAGTCCTTCGGGGTCAGGGGGACAAAGCTGAGGGATGAATCGGAGATACCGTCTGCTCTCACAGAGGCACTGAGGGCCAGTGGCCCCACTGTGTTGCAGCTCGATGTGGGTTTCTGACTGATGTGAAGGGGGTATTTGCTGATGCAAATGGGTGCGGAGCCCTATCGAATCAAGATGGTGGAACGGATTCCAATACTCTCGCGGCGACAGCGGGAGGAGGCCATCGAGCGCGCCGGCTACAATACGTTCCTGCTCCGGTCGGACGAGGTCTACATTGACCTTCTGACGGACAGCGGCACCTCCGCGATGAGCGATGAACAGTGGGCGGCGATGATGCGGGGGGACGAGGCCTACTCCGGCAGCCGCAACTTCTTCAACCTACAGGAGGCGGTCCGCGAGGTATACGGATTCGAATACGTGATCCCGACCCATCAGGGGCGCGGTGCGGAGCACATCCTGTCCAGCCTGCTGATCGAACCCGGCCAGTACGTCCCGGGCAACATGTACTTCACGACCACCAGGGCTCACCAGGAGCGTGCGGGAGGCGAGTTCGTGGACGTGATCATCGATGAGGCCCACGACCCTGCGTCTGATCATCCCTTCAAGGGCAATGTGAGCCTGGCGAAGCTGGAGCGTCTCTTCTCGGAAGTGGGGCCGGAGAATGTGCCCTATCTGTCCCTCGCTGTCACGGTCAACATGGCCGGAGGACAACCGGTGTCGCTGGAAAACCTCCGGCAGACGCGAAAGCTCTGCTCCCGATACGGCGTCCCCATCTACTTCGACGCCACCCGGTGCGCCGAGAACGCCTACTTCATCCAGCAGCGGGAAGAGGGATGCCAGGGGCGGTCTGTGCGCGCCATACTGCGGGAGATGATGTCGTACGGTGACGGATGCACCATGTCGGGAAAGAAGGACTGTCTGGTCAACATCGGCGGTTTCCTCGCCACCAATGACAGGCGGCTGTACGAGGGGGCGACAGAGATCGTCACCCTCTTCGAGGGATTCCCCACGTACGGCGGCCTGGCGGGACGGGATATGGAGGCCATGGCGGTGGGGATAAGGGAGATGGTCGATGATGACTACATCTCCCACCGCGTCAGCCAGGTGGTCTATCTCGGCAGGCAGATGGAAGATGCCGGTGTGCCCATCGTCAGACCGGTGGGCGGACACGCCGTCTTCCTCGATGCCCGGACCTTCCTGCCGCATCTGTCGCAGGATGAACTGCCAGCCCAGGCGTTGGCGGCGGCGCTGTACGTGGAATCCGGGGTGCGGACGATGGAGCGCGGCGTGGTGTCCGCCGGCCGGGACCCGGAGACCGGCCGTCACCGCTACCCCCGCCTGGAGCTGGTGCGCGTGACCATTCCGAGGCGCGTGTATACCCGCGGGCACCTGGACGTGGTGGCGGAAGCGGCGGTCTCCCTGTACCGGAAGCGGGAGCAGATCTCGGGGCTGAGGATGGTGCATGAACCGGCGGTGCTGCGCTTCTTCACGGCGAGGTTCGAACCGCTCCGAGAGGCGCTGATTGCAGACTAGAGACATCGACTGAAAGGTGAGAATGAGAGCTGGGCCCCGTGGCGGGGCCCAGCATCGCCTCAGCCGGGCAGCTGCACTGTCTTCTTGACTGTCCCGGCGCGTTCGGACTCCACCCGCAGCGTCGCCGTTACGGCGGTGCCCTTCCTCACCAGCCACGTCACTCTTCGGCGATTGGCGGGCGGGGCAATGCGATAGGTGTCGCCCGCCTTCATGTAGCCCTCCAGGTGATCGAGCTCGCGCCGGGCGCTGCCGTCAATCACTTCCAGATCCTCGCCCTCTATCACCGCCTCCACGGGTTTGACGGCTTTTATCTTGAGAGCGTGGGCGGTGACATTGGTGGGCAGATAGCCGGTGTTCATCACGTCCGCCGTGATCTTCAACAGTCCGGGCTCCACCTGGGTCACGTGGGTCTGCAGGAGAGCGAGACGCGGAGTGGCCAG
>JAWOBW010000201.1:0-4294 GCA_046484105.1 Bacillota bacterium | reverse complement strand
CTGATCTGAGAACAATCACCTGGCTGTGCGGGGCCGGAAATCCTCTCCTACGGACGGTACTTCCCCAGTATGCCTGACTCGGTCACGAATTCCTCCTCGCGTTCCGTCCGGGCCGCCCGCTCCATCAGCTCCTCAACCGCAGCCATCGGATCTTTGCCCTCGAACAGGATCTGACACAGCTGCTCCGCAATGGGCATCTCAACCTCGCACTGGCGGGCAAGCTCGCGGACCGCCCGCGCTGCGCAGATTCCCTCCACCGTCTCCCCGGCGGCTGATATCTCCTCGAGGCTCTGTCCGCGGCCGAGGGCCAGGCCCGCCCGGCGGTTGCGACTCAGATCGCTGGTGCAGGTCAGCACGATGTCGCCCAGGCCGGACAGCCCGGCGAAGGTGAAGGGATGGGCGCCGAGCCTCACCCCCAGCCTGGCCAGCTCCGCCAGTCCGCGCGTTATGAGAGTCGCCTGGACATTGACCCCGAGTCCCAGGCTCTCGACAATTCCCACCGCGATGGCATACACATTCTTCAGCGCCCCCCCCAGCTCCACCCCGATCAGGTCATCGCTAGTATACACCCGCAGCACGTGACTGCTCAGAATGTCCTGCACCCGCCGGGCACAGGCCTCGTTCTCACAGGCCACCACCGTACCCGCGGGCAGGCCACGGATTATTTCCTCGGCGAAGTTCGGGCCCGACAGGGCGCACAGGATCTCCCTCGATCCGGGCCCAAGCCGCTCCGCCAACACCTGCGTCATGCGCAGATCACTGCCGGGTTCCAGTCCCTTGGTCACGCTGACCACGGGAACGTCCCCGCCGCACGCCGGGGCCAGCCGGCCGGCGAAATCCCTGATGCCCGACGATGACACTGCCACCACTATCACGTCACTGTCGCGCACCGCCTCGCCCAGGTCGGCCGTGGGCGCAATCTCCGGCGCCAGCCGGTACTTTCGCAGGTAGTCGGGATTGCGGCGCGTCTCAATCATGTGTCGAACCTGTTCAACCCTGCGTCCCCACAACGCCACCTCATTGCCGCAGCGGGCCGCCACATCTGCCAGGGCAGTCCCCCAGCTCCCCGCCCCGAGGATGGCAACCTTCGCACCCATGGGAGGTGATCACTCCTCTCGCCGACTCATTCCCATTTTCCGCTCCTGTCCTCTCCGGAGGCGGCCGATATTCTCCCGGTGCTGCCACACCAGCCACACCAGTGCCACCAGCGCAGCCACCCGGTATGGCCCCGGATGCCCCCCGAACTGCATCAGGACCGCCCCGGCCACAACTCCCAGCATCGATCCCAGGGACATATAGCGGGTGAGCATCAGGGTGAGGGCTGCAACCCCGAGACCTGCGGCGGCCACCGCCGGGGCCATGTACAGGAAGATTCCCGCGGTAGTTGCTGCCCCCTTTCCCCCGCGAAACCTCAGAAACACAGACCAGTTGTGCCCGGCAACGGCGGCCAGCCCGCCAGCCGCAATCGCTATCGTCGAGGCCCCGCCGGCCAGCTGGGCGGCCACGAAACAGGCGGCCAGTCCCTTGCCGGCGTCCAGAAGCAATACCGCGACCGCCCACGCGGGGCCCAGGAGGCGAAAGGCATTAGTTGTTCCGATGTTGCCGCTTCCGTGATCACGAATGTCCCGGCCGTGCAGCTTTCCCGCCAGGTAGCCAAAGGGCACTGATCCAATCAGATAGCCAATCAAGACAGCTGCGACAGTTGGCATCTGAGACTCCTTTCAACCACAGTTCGTCAGAATAACCAATTCGCCCCCGGGCGGCGAAAAGCCTCCCTCACTCTGAGCGTCTGAACAGAAGACGTATCGGGGTTCCCGCCAGGTCGAGTTCCGCGCGCAGGGCGCGGTCGAGATAGCGGCGGTAGTTCTCGGTGATGAGCCGTGGATCATTGGCGAAGAGAAGGAAGGTGGGGGGACCATTGGCCACCTGGGTGACGTAGTACAGGCGGAGCTTGCGCCCGCGCCGGGAGGCCGGGGGTTGGTGCCTCTCCAGCACCACTCTCAACGTCCGGTTCAGTTCAGCCGTGGGAACCTGGGCCTTCCAGCACCGGTGGGCATCTAGCACCATCTCCGGCAGCCGCATGATTCTCTGCCCCGTCAGGGCGGATATCGACACGGCGGAGGCGTAGTCCACGAAGTACAGGCGCTGCCGGATCAGGTCCACGTAATCATTCCAGGTATCCCGTTCCGCCTCCACCAGATCCCACTTGTTGACGGCAATCACCGCAGCCTTGCCCTCGCGACGGGTGAAGCTGGCTATGCGCTGATCCTGCTCGGTGACCATCTCCTGCGCATCCAGCAGCAGCAGGACCACATCGCTCTGTCGAACCGCCCGGAGAGCCCGGGACACACTGTGCCATTCCAGTCTCTCCTCCACTCTCGATCGCCGCCTGAGGCCGGCGGTGTCCACGAAGCGAAAGTGGTGCCCCTCCCAGGTCCAGGCCACCTCCACCGCATCCCGGGTCGTGCCCGGCTGCTCGGACACCAGCACTCGATCGTCGCGCAGCAGCGTATTCAGCAGCGAGGACTTGCCCACGTTGGGTCGGCCGACAATGGCGACCCGGATCTCATCGGTGCGCCCCTCGTCCACCGCATCATCCGGGGGCAGGGCCGCCACCACCGCATCCAGAAGATCCCCGGTATTGTGTCCGTGTTCGGCCGAGATGGGCACCGGCTCGCCCAGGCCCAGGCTGTAGAACTCGGAGACATCCGCGGTTGACAGGCGGGACTCCATCTTGTTGACCGCCAGTATGGTGGCAAGCCCCCGCGACCGCAGCAGGTCTGCCATCATCTCGTCCAGCGCGGTCAGCCCCGCACGCCCGTCCACCACCAGTACCGCCGCATCCGCAGAGTCGAGGGCAATCTCCGCCTGCCGGCGTATTTCGGCCGACAACTGCCGGGCGGAGACTTCGAGATCACTCCGGTCATCCTCCCACCCGCCGGTGTCGACGGCCACGAACTCCCGGCCCGTCCACTCCACCTCACCGTAGATTCGGTCCCGGGTCACGCCCGGAGTCCTGTCCGTGATTGACATGCGTGCGCCTATGAGCCGGTTGAACAGGGTCGATTTGCCCACATTTGGCCTACCCACGATCGCCACTACCGATTTCACATGCACTCCCCATCTCAATATGCAGCTGCACCGCACCTCAACAGTACGTCAACAGCGACCTACTCGCAAGACATCAACTGGAAGGAGGCAGTGCATCGAGTCTCCGTTCGACCCCTTCAACGTAGCGCACCAGTTCGGGATGGGCCCGCCGGACTCCCCAGATCACCAGGGGACGCCCCGGCCAGGTCAGACCCAGGCGGACCGACAAAAATCCCCCCACTCTGAGTACCGGCCCCGCCGCCGGCAGGGTGTGACAGCCGATGATCTCCTCCCGGCTCCAACCGGCCACCTCCATCAGCTGCAGATACAGCGGCCACAGCACCGCCCGGGCGCCCCCCAGGCCGACGGCCTTCACCTCAACTCCCCTGCGATCTCTACCCAGGTGATGTATCTGCCCGATCCGGGACTCCAAGCTGTCAAAGGCCCTCACGAACTCCAGGTCCTCCCGACACGGGGGGGCGCTGCGGGGAAGCCACCCCAGGTGAAGGGCGGCACTCACCACTGAGGTGTGCGAACCCCCGTAGCAGTGATAGACGACCACCGGGCGTGTCCACCTTTCCGTGTGAATGAGCCGCGCCTCGTATCGCCAGCGCCCCTCACCCCCGGTCCGCGGGGGCCCGAACAGTGATCTCATCATGTTGCGGCAGATGTCCGTGCACCGTCCGGCCTCGACGCAGTAACCCCCGATCGAGGCAGACAGGGCAACCCGCCGGTCCGGGGCGCGCCGGGCGCCCAAAATGATCTCGCTAATGCTGAACCACAAGGAACACGCCGTTTCCCATGTCGTGGGCGACTGCATCCAGGATTCTGGACAGCAGAAGAGCCATTTCGGCCATCTCCTCCTCGTCCCCGGCAATGAACACGGGAACCCCGCCTCCATCTACCCGCCCCGGATCAGTGGTGATGCAGGCGACGGGCCGTTTCTCCAGCCTGATCTTCATCTACAATCCCTCCCCTGATCCCCTTCTGGCGTTGCTCAGCACCGGGGTGTGGGCGGCAACCTTCAGAATTCTCTCCCGGTCGCCGTCCATGGGACAGAAGAAGAGGGCCAGCTTCCCGCTCCGAAGGTCCTTTCTCATCTGGGGCTTCAACTCGGCGGTGTCCACATCGGCCCGGCTGCCCAGAACGTGAACCAGGTCGTGTATCACCGCCTGGCGCTGGCCGACATTGTCCAGAAGTCCCA
>JAWOBW010000151.1:0-5118 GCA_046484105.1 Bacillota bacterium | reverse complement strand
CGTGGAAATATCCATTTCAATTCTCTCTGCAATATCCTTCAAAATCATTGGCCTTAATCCTTCGCCATATTTGAAAAAATCTTCCTGGAGAGCAACAATCGTTTTCATTGTATTCATCAGCGTATTTTGTCGCTGAATTATTGAATCAATAAACCACTGTGCCGAATCAACCTTTTCCTTAATAAAGTTTTTTGCCTGTTTATCCGATCTATCTTTCTTAGGCTTTTTCTTTAGCTGATCCCACATCTGTTTATACTCAGGTGAAATCCGTAGTGGAGGTACATTTCTTTGATTAAGCCTGATCACAAATTCTCCATCAGAATCCTCATCTTCCTTCTCTGATGGTTCGTAAAAAACTTCGAAATCGGGTTCTATATACTGCTGATTATCATGCAAACTCAGATGATGGATTCGAAGACCAGCATGCTGCTGATGCTTGCCAAGTACGGCGGATACATTGCGACTCTCTGGGTCACAGTGAGCAACTGGGGCCTCAGTCTCGACGGACCCCTCACCTTCCTGCTGCTGCTCTTCACAGTGGATTCGATCCGGCAGTACTTCATGGAAACACGGTGGCCCGGGCGGACTCACACTGTCCTGTGGGTGGAGCTGGTCCTCGTCTACCTCTTCCTGTGGGCTGACGGGACGGGGATCGGCTCCATTCTCTTCGTGGTTCTGATCGCGGAGAGCCAGCTGACACATTCGCGCACCATCGGAGGCAGCGTCTTCCTACTGTCACTGGTGGGTTTCCTCCTGATCAGTGGGCTGAGAGCCTGGTTTCTCCGGGAGTCGGTGGCAGAACGGTTGATGAACGCGTCAATCAACAGCCTCTTCTTCTTCTTTGCCTTTGGCGTCAGTCTTCTCGCCCGTATGCAGCGAGAGGAGAGAGACCGGGCAGAGAGCGCCCTGCGCCAGCTGGAAAGATCCCAGTCTGAGCTGGAGGAGGCGCATCGCAGGCTGATGGAGAGCAGTCGCCAGCGCGAGAGAATGGCCGCCATCGAGGAACGAAACCGCCTGGCGCGGGAAATCCACGACACGGTGGCGCACAGTCTGACAGGCATTATCGTGGGGCTGGAGGCGTCAACCAGGCTCATGGAGGTTGACCCCGATCAGGCTGCTGAGGGGTTGGTGCGGATCCAACAGCAGGCTCGCATGGGACTGCAGGAGATTCGTCGGTCGGTGAAGGCCTGGAAACCGCAGGACCTGGAGGCGGTGGGATTCGAGGCGGCTGTTCGCGGCCTGGCGCATGAGATATCCGGGGCCGGGCTGCACGTTGATCTGGACATGGAGGAGTTTTGTCTTCCGGAGCACCTGGAGCTTCCTTTCTACCGCATGATCCAGGAAGGCATCACCAACAGCGTGCGGCACGGTCGCGCCCGCCGAATGTACATTCAACTGCGTCAGGGTGCCTCGTCGATCATTCTCACCCTGCGAGATGATGGCTCGGGCACGGAAGGACTGGCGGAGGGCTACGGACTGCGGGGCATGAGAGAGCGAATCGAGGGGGTTGGGGGAACTATTGAGTTTGGCAACGCAGAGCCTCGCGGGTTCCTCATTCGGGCACAGGTGGAGGTGACGGACTGTGGTCATCCGGATACTGATTGCCGATGACCAGCGACTGATGAGGGAGGGGCTGGAGACCATTCTGAATCTGGGAGAGGACATGGAGGTCGTCGGAACGGCATCCAATGGGCTCGAAGCCCTCAAGATGTGCCGGGAGAATGCCCCGGACGTGGTTCTGATGGACATCCAGATGCCGGTGATGGACGGGGTGGAGGCGGCGGGCCTCATCCTGGAGGAGAATCCCTCCATCCGAGTCATCGCGTTGACCACTTTCGACGATGACGAGCTGATCGTTCGCGCCCTCAAGGCCGGGGCCCGGACCTATCTGCTCAAGGATCTTCCCTCGGAGAAACTCATGGAGGCCATACGTGCCACGGCTCGCGGTGACGTCCTGCTTCAGCCCGAAGTAGCCTCCAGGTTGGTGAAGGCCGCGGCCGTGCGCTCTGAGACGGAGGAGCTGCCCGCCGGCGCCTTTGAACCCCTGAGTAATCGCGAGCGCGAAATACTATCCCTTATGGTCGCGGGACTGAGTAATCAGGAGATTGCCGCAGACCTATTTCTAAGCGAGGGGACGGTCAAGAACTACATCAGCGCCATCTACTCCAAGCTGGGCGTGAAGGATCGGACCCAGGCGGTCCTCTTCGCCATGAAGCACCGCATGAATGAGTGAAGCCGACAGTCATGCTCTGACCGGTTGCGGCGGGAGCAATGATCGCCAGAGGCGCCCGCAGGGATGTGCACGTGCCCCGGGTCATCTGCAGATGTGACTATTTCATGACTGTGGGCAGTTATCCGCCCCTCCTCTTCCGGCTAACATGAGAGAAAAGGGAAGAGGGGGTTGAAGATGTTGAGATCAAGAGATGCGAGACTGGGTTTTCTGCTGATCGTGGCGGGGATCACGCTGCTTCTTACCATGCTGGGCCTGCTACCTGGCGCCATCTTTCTGATGATCTTCGGGCTGTCCTTCTGCGGCGTCTACGGTATCCTCGGTGGAAGGAACTCCTACGGGAATATCGGGTTTCTCATCCCGGGACTGGTGCTGTTGTCGGTTGCATCATATGCATTGCTCAACGACGTGATCCTGCCCCAGGAGCTGGATCCGGGTTTCTTCTTCCTGCTCCTCAGCGGCGCCTTCCTCGCTGTCTTCCTCATTCACACGCGGGTCTTTCGCACCGCCGATCACGGCAGTCGCTATTGGCCCCTGTATCCCTGCATCGGGTTGTCCCTGTTGGGCGCGGCGGTTCTGACCAAGGACTACGTTTCATTCTCGTGGGCGTTTCTGCAGCTGATCAACTACCTGTGGGTGGCGGCGTTGTTGGCTGCGGGTCTTTGGCTGGTGTTTCGATCCCGGTCAAACCGGGCCTAGAATCCATTGCCGCGGTGTAGCAATGGTCCGTCGCGAGGCCTGACGACGGGCGACCCCGGTTGTGAGCGTCAATCACAACAGTCGCCCGGCCCAGGACCGCGATCGATGATGGATAGGCACACGGGTCGGGCCAGGTGATCACACTTGGCCGTCCGGCGCGTGCACATCGTACTTCGGTCGGGGATCGAGACGGTGCAGCAGGTTCGCGTTGGTGACCACAGTTATGGAGCTTATCGCCATGGCAGCTTCTGCGATGACCGGATGCAGCAGCCCGAGCACCGCCACGGGTATGGCGACGACATTGTAGAAGAATGCCCAGAACAGGTTCTGCCGGATCTTGCGGAACGTCGCCCGGCTTATGCGGACGAAGGTCACCACTGCCGACAGGTTGCCCCGGACCAGGGTTATGTCCGAGGATTCGATGGCTATGTCGGTCCCGGTGCCCAGTGCCACGCCCACGTCGGCCTGGGTCAGGGCGGGAGCATCGTTGATGCCGTCGCCGACCATGACGACTATTCCCGCCTCCTCCTGGAGGCGGCGGATCTCGTCGACCTTCCCCTCGGGAAGAACCCCGGCTATGACCCGGTCGATGCCCACTTCTCGTGCGATGGCCTCGGCCGTGTGCTGGTTATCGCCGGTGATCATGACGGTTTCAAAGCCCATCTGCTGGAGGTCCTGCACGGCGGGGCGCGAATCCTCCTTCAGAGCATCGGCCACTGCGATCAGGCCCAGGATCCTGTGCTCCTCCGCCTCCGCCGTGATCATCACCGTCTTTGCCCCGGCCTCCAGCTCCTTCATCCGCCGGGTCAGATCCTCGTCCGGCATTATGTCATGGCGGGACATCAGTCGCGCACTGCCGACCAGGATCCTGACGCCGTCGACGACACCGGTGACGCCACCCCCGGTGATGGCGGCGAAATCCTCCACCGGTGGGATGTCCACTCCGTCTTCCCTTGCCGCCCTCACCACCGCCCTTCCCAGGGGGTGTTCTGATCCCGATTCAACGGCGGCTGCCCGGGCCAGGAGTTCCTCCTTCGCGGTCCCGGCTGAGGGGATGACATCGGTGATCAGCGGCTCTCCCCGGGTGATGGTTCCGGTCTTGTCGAAGACGATCACGCGGGCATTTCTGACCGTCTGGATCGCCTCTCCTCTCCGGATTAGAACGCCGTGCTGAGCTCCCTTGCCCGATCCGACCATCAGGGCAGTGGGTGTGGCCAGACCCAGGGCGCAGGGGCACGCGATCACCAGGGTGGCGATCGTCGCGGAGATGGCCAGGGTCAGTGGAGGCAGGTCCGGGTTGACCCACGGCAGCACTCGGCTGCCGGCGGCTATGACGGGCTGAAAGTACCTGCCGAACTGCAGCCAGGCGAAGAATGTGACCGCGGCCGTGATGAGGACGGCTGGCACGAAGTAGCCAGTCATCTTGTCTGCCAGGACCTGTATGGGGACGCGGCTGGTCTGCGCCTCCTCCACCAGCCTGACCACCTGGGAGAGGAAGGTGTCCTGGCCCACCCGGGTAACCCTCACCCGGATGAGACCCTGGAGGTTGATGGTGCTGCCGATCACCTCGTCGCCCTCGGCTCTGGTGACCGGCATGGATTCACCCGTGGCCATGGACTCATCCACGCTGGTCCTGCCGCTGGAGACCTCACCGTCGGTGGGGATCTTCTCACCCGGCCTTACGACCATCACGTCTCCGGGTGCCAGCTGGTCGACGTCGATCTCCCTCTCCTCGCCGTCCACCAGGACGGTGGCGGTCCTCGCCTCGAGGTCGAGAAGCTTTTTTATCGCCTGGGACGCCCGGCCCCGGGCCCTGCTCTCTATGGCCCGTCCGGTCAGGTGGAAAGCCATGATCATGGCTCCGACGCCGGCGTAGTTGGCAATGTTGAGGTAGAATACCAATGGCCCGGTGGTCAGGGCGAAGACAGTTCCCAGCAGTATGAGGGTGTCCATGTTGGCCGAACCACGGGCCGCGGCCCTCGCGCCGGACATGATGGTGGCGCGACCGGGTCCCAGGATCACGAGGGCGGCCAGGATTGTGATGCCGACGTGATGGACAGTATGGGAGGGCCAGGCGACGCCCCAGATCATCTCGGGAATCATTGCCGCGATCACGGGAAGGGTCAGAAGCCAGGCCCGGCGCATCCTCCGGCGGGCCAGGGCCACCTGCTGTTCCTCCTCCGCGAAAC
>JAWOBW010000129.1:0-4326 GCA_046484105.1 Bacillota bacterium | reverse complement strand
GGGACAAAGGGCCATGGTCGATGGGTCGTGCGGTCTGCGTGGGGGCCGAGACGTCGCGGCGGCGGTTCATGGACTCCTCTCGGATCTCCTTCTTCGACTCCTCGATGGTATCCTTCGTGTCGATCTCGTAGGCCCAGAGGTTGGATTCCCCTTCGACCAGGTCCGCATCCAGGGCCGCCGCCCACATGTGGGCGGCCAGGTGATTGACGCCCACCAGCGGAACATCGAGATCCCAGGCCAGCCCCTTGGCCGCCATCAACCCCACCAGGAGCGATCCCACCAGGCCCGGCCCCCGGGTTACTGCAATCAGGTCCAGATCTCCCGGCGAGACGCCGCTTTCGTCCAGGGCCGCGTCCAGCACGGGAATCATGTTGCGGCTGTGGCTTCTGGAGGCCAGCTCCGGCACCACCCCCCCGTAGCGCCGGTGCAGTTCCGTCTGGGAGCTGACCACGCTGGCCAGCACCCGGCTGTCCCCGTCCACCACGGCGGCGCAGGTGTCATCGCAGGAGGTCTCTATTCCAAGGGTCAGAGGGCTCATCGGCCATGCCTCCTTCAATACCTGCGCTCGAGTACCCCGGCCACGTCAGGACAGGCCATGACCATCGCATCCTCGTGCGTGTCCGTGTAGTAGTTGTGACGGACCCCGCGCAACTCGAACCCGTAGCACCGGTAGAAGGTCATCGCCTTCGAATTGGAGGCCCGCACCTCCAGCGTCATTCGGTTGATCCCCCGCAGCTGCGCCCGCTGCATCAGCGATAGCAACAGCCGAGCGCCGATGTGCCGGCCGCGCCGGGCGGGGGTGACGGCTATATTGGTGACGTGGGCCTCGTAGCTGTAGAGCCACTGCCCGGCGTATCCCACCATCTCATCGCCGATCAGCGCCACGATGTAATCGGCGTAGGCATTGTCCTCGATCTCCGTGCGGAATATCTTCGCGGACCACGGGGTGGGAAAACACCGACGTTCAATCCGGATCACCGAGGGAATGTCGCCGGTGACCATGGAGCGGACGTACACTTCCACGGACTCCTTCTCCGTCCGGGATTCTTCGTCGGTGGCCTGACGTCGATCCACAGCTAATCTTCCTTTCTGCTCATCTCGGCGCCGGAGGGATGCATGTACTGCGGGTATATCCTCTCCGGAGACAGCTCCCGGCCCTCGCGGATCCTGCGGCCTCCGATGATGGCCACCGCTCCGGGACGGATCACGCCGACCGCCCGGTGCACCCCCGTGCCCGGGTCGGGCAGAATCTCGCGGCTGTCGGACACCCACACCACCGGGGCACCCCCGGGTACTCTCTCGGCCAGCAACTCCTCCATCTCCCTCACCGATCGTCGCCCCGGCGCAACCACCTCGGTCGGAAACCAGTGGCCGTCCGCGTCCTCTTCCTCCTCGCGCCGGTACAGGGCAGCGAAGGCGGCACCCCGTCCCGCCCGCAGGGCACCCAGGGCATAGCCGCCGCTGGGAACCGCCACTGAGGAGACCAGGGCCTCAGTTGAACACACCCCGACCGGGGTGAGGCGACGGCTGTGACAGAGGCCGGCAACCAGGGCGGTGCCGATGCGCAGCCCGGTGAAGGATCCCGGGCCCAGGGTCACGGCTGCTGCATCCATGTCGGCCAGGGTCAGGCGCAGCTCCTCCAGCAGCCGGTCTGCGGCCCCGGGAAGCAGGGCCGAGGCCCGCCGGGGAGCGCGGAGAATCATCTCACCCAGCACGGATCCGCCGCAGACGGCGGCCAGGCCCAGGGTGTCCCCGGCAGTGTCAATGCCCAGGATTTTCACTCCGAATCACCGCCCGTCATGGCCCTCAAAAGGTCAACGCACGCGCCGCGGCCGGTGCAGTCAATTCTCCGGCGGCAGACTCCATCGTCCAGTCGCCGCAGCCGAACCCGCACCCGGTCGGGCGGCAGCATCTCCGACGGCAGCTTATCCGCCCACTCAACCACCGCCACGGCCGGGGGCGCAATGATGGCATCCCAGGGCAGATCCTCCCACACGTCCGATCCCTCCAGTCGGTAGAGGTCGACGTGATAGATGGGAAAGCGCCCCCGGTGCTGCCAGACCAGAGTGAACGAGGGACTGCGGAAGGGACCCGGCGCCCCGGCACCTCGCATCAATCCCGAGGCGAAGACCGTCTTGCCCGCACCCAGCGAGCCCACCAGGGCGAAGACCTCTCCTCCCCTGAGACCCCGCCCCATTCGCTCAGCCAGGGCGCGGGTCTCCTCTTCCCCGGATGTGTACCAGGTGCAGGTGCAGCTGTCCAAGACCGTTCACCCATCCCCTTCCAGTTCCGCCATCACCAGCTTCATGTCCTGCCACGTCGGCGCCTTCTTGCCCGGATCACGCAGAAGGGCAGCGGGATGGAAGGTGGGCATGACCTTGATCCCCTGCCAATTCTGCCAGGTCCCCCTCATTCTGGTGATCTTTGCCCGCGGGTCGATCAACCCCTGGGTGGCGGCAGCTCCCAGGGTCACTATGATGCGCGGGCGAATGAGACGAACCTGCGTCCTGAGGTAGGGGATGCAGGTCTCCCTCTCATCCGGGGTGGGCGTGCGATTCCCCTGCGGGCGACACTTGACGATGTTGGTTATGTACACTTTCTCCCGGGACAGCCCGCAGGCCTCCAGTATCCGGTTGAGCAGCTGGCCGGCCCGACCGACAAAGGGGCGGCCGAGCCGATCCTCATCGGCTCCGGGAGCCTCACCGACAAACATCAGTTCGGCCTCCGGATCACCCTCGCCAAACACCACCTGTCTACATCCGGATCTCAGCGAACACTTGCGGCACACGGACACCCGCACCCCGAGGCTCTCCAGGGTCTCCTGTTCCTCGCCCGCCTCCTTCCAGAAAGACGCCCACGGTGTCAGCGTCTCCTCCTCCTGCTCCCCGCCGGCGACGAAGTCCAGTCCCATCTGCCGCATATCCTGTCGCCGCTGTTCATCTTTCTTCATCGGCATCCTCTCCCATGTATTTGGAGATCATCTGCTGACGTCTGCGCTTCAGCACCTCCGGATATCTCGACACGTATCTCATATTGGCCGCAAAAACCCTGAGCATTCGCTCCCCGATGCGGTCGTCAATCCCCGCGAGCGCCTCGAGAATGCGGGCCCCCATCACCCGGGCAGCCTCGCACCTCGGACTGCACGGGAAGAAAGCACCGGCGAAGTACGCGGTGGGTTCGAGGTCCCCGCTCACCTCGGCCAGCTGGTTTGACGCCCGCAGTGCACTGTCGACGCGTCCAGTGACATCGTCAATGTACGCGGCCACGCAGCACTCGGGGTAGCTCAACAACCGCCCCAGGCGCTCCAGGTACTCGGGCGACCTCTCCTCCGGCATGAACACCATCCTGGGTCTGTCTCCCTGACTGATCTCTTCCAGCATCTCGCGCCTGATCTGTTCGCGCCGCACCATCAGCGCAGCCACTTCCCCGACCGTGCTCTGCTCGCGGATGACGTAGATCTCGTCCAGGCTGGGACGCAGCTGCCTCTCGTACAGCTGCAGCCCCAGCTCCGAGGCCCAGCGCCGGTGAGCCCGGTAGTTGGGGTGGTCAAAGATCGCCTCCTCGTAGGACTCGCGCAGCAGCGACGCCTTGTACCTGAGCGGGTTCATAGTCGCCCTCATGACGCTGTACCGTACCCGGTCAAACAGTCCGCCGATCCCGCCCCGACGACTGCCGCCATAGTACCTGCGGTTGAAGCCCTCGTCGATGCTCTGCCGCATCCGCTCCCCGTCGGGGAAGTCGGCCGGGCACACCAGCAGCGCCACCGGACGTCCGCCGGCGGCCACCCCGAGCAGATCCTCCACCTTGACCTGCTCCTGTATGTTGCGGTCGTTGAGCAACCGCAGGGCCTGTTCCTCCGAGACACTCATGTCATCACCTCTTACCATCATACCCCTATTGCGGATCCAATTCACGCGCCAATGACAGAGCGGGCCGCCCGATGGGAAGCCCGCCGACTCGACAACCTCTCAGCTGCAGCTCTCAGCCCTCGATGATCTCGACGTTGGCGCGCGGGATGGTGATCTCGGTTCCATCTTCCAGCCTGGCCCTCAGCACCCGCACCCGCGCCTCGCTCTCGATCTCCTGCAAGGCAGGAGGCAGCTCCGTCACCTCGGCCAGCTCTCCGAAGTGGGGCTCGCGGATGATACGGATGGGCGTTCCCACGACCAGACCGCCAGCGGCATCGGAGGCGCCCACGTCACTGGAGCTGAGATGAACATCGGGGACGATGACTTCCGGGCGCATGACGCCGGCTCGAATCTGAGTGGCCCCGTTGACCGATGACATCTCGCCCTCCAGATCGCGAAACAGCTCGAAGGTCTTCGC
>JAWOBW010000038.1:0-12363 GCA_046484105.1 Bacillota bacterium | reverse complement strand
CAAGACTGCCGCGGCGACCACGTGATGAACACTGCCCGCGTCATGGGATTGCGGTGAAGGAGGCCTGAGAGATGAAGTCGAGAACAGACCGGCGTGGTCGACGGCGGATGAGGGTTCGCAAGAAGGTCTTTGGCACGCCGGAGCGACCGAGGGTCAGTGTGTTTCGCAGCAGCAGGCACGTCTACGCCCAGGTCATAGATGACATAAACGGGCGTACACTGGCCGCCGCATCGAGTATCGATGAGCCCGTCGCCGCGGGCGGCGAGACCGGCGTTGAGCGGGCCCGGCGAGTCGGTCAGCTGCTGGCGGAGCGTGCCCGGGATCGTGGCGTCACGGAAATCGTGTTTGACCGCAGCGGATACAAGTACCACGGTCAGGTGAAGGCTGTGGCGGAGGGTGCCAGGGAGAAGGGCTTGCAGTTCTGATATCCCGACGGAAAGGAGTGTGTTATGCGGAAGAGAGCTTTGGCTAAGCAAATCGGTGAAGATGCCCTGGAGGACCGCGTGGTTGCCATCAACCGCGTGGCGAAGGTGGTCAAGGGCGGTCGCCGCTTCAACTTCACCACCGTCGTGGTCATGGGCGACTCCGACGGTCACGTGGGAGTTGGGTTGGGCAAGGCCCAGGAGATTCCGGCAGCCATAAACAAGGGCAAGGATCATGCCAGAAAGAGTCTGATCAATGTACCGCGCAACGGAACCACTATTCCGCACGAAATCATTGGCGAGTTCGGGGCCAGCCGGGTGTTGCTCAAACCGGCCTCAGAGGGTACCGGTGTCATCGCCGGCGGCCCTGCCAGGGCTGTGTTGGAACTGGCAGGTGTACGTGATATACTGACCAAGTCATTGGGCTCGAACAACCCCACCAACGTGGCCAAGGCCACGCTGAACGGCCTCAAGAACCTCAAGAGCCCGCGGGAAGTGGCCCGTCTGAGGGGTATTTCGGTCGAGCAACTGATCGAATCACAATCGTAACGGAGGTGAGACGCTATGACGAAGCTTCACAGGTTGCGACCGCCCAGGAAGTCCCGGCACTCGCGCAAGCGGGTGGGACGGGGCATAGGGTCGGGCATGGGTAAAAACAGCGGCCGCGGCACTAATGGACAGAATTCGCGTTCCGGTGGCGGAGTCCGCCCCGGCTTCGAGGGAGGCCAGATGCCCCTGTATCGCCGTCTGCCCAAAGTGGGGTTCAGCAATCCTTTCCGCTCGGAGTACAGCATCGTGAATGTCGGCGATCTGAACCGTTTTGCGGAGGGAGAGGAGATTACCGTGGAGCGGCTCGAGGACGAGGGTCTGGTCAGCAGCGTCAGGGATGGCGTCAAGATCCTCGGAAAGGGAGAGCTCGAAGTCTCACTGACCGTTCGTGCTCACAAATTCTCCGAGTCGGCGCGGAGGAAGATCGATGCAGCCGGCGGCAGGGCCGAGGTGATCTAGGTGAGAATACTCAACACCCTGCGTCGCGCCTTCAGGGTTCCGGACCTGCGCCGGCGCATCATGTTCACCTTCTACATGCTGCTGGTGTTCCGCCTGGGGACTCACGTTCCGGTTCCGGGGATTGACCCGAGTGCTCTGAAGGATCTCTTTGGCAGCGGTTCTCTGTTCGGGCTTCTGGACATGTTTTCCGGCGGGGCGTTCAGCTCATTCTCGATATTCGCGATGAGCATTACCCCGTACATCAATGCGTCGATCATCATGAACCTGCTCACGGTGGTCATTCCCACCCTCGAGCGATGGTCCAAGGAGGGCGAGGAGGGAAGACGCAAGATCAGCCAGTGGACTCGCTACGGCACGGTTGCCCTGGCACTGGTGCAGGCGATCGGCATGTCGTTCTTCATGCGGAGCGCCGGTGCCCTGGCCATGGCCGATGCCTTTGGTCTGGTGAATGTGGTCATCACCCTGACGGCCGGCACCATCTTCCTGATGTGGCTGGGTGAGCAGATAACGGATCACGGCGTGGGCAACGGTATTTCCCTGTTGATTTTCGGAGGAATTGTCTCCAGGGTGCCCGGGGGGGCCATCAACCTGTTTGTGTACGTGCGAGAGGGCACGGTGAGCATCGTCAATATAGTGGTACTTCTAGTACTGGGGCTTCTCGTCATAGCCGGCGTCGTGTTTGTGGAGGAGGGCCGGCGGCGGGTGCCGGTGCGCTACTCGAAGCGGGTGATCGGAAGAAAGATGTATGGAGGTCAGTCGACTCACATACCGATGCGGATCAATCAGGCGGGCGTGATTCCCGTCATCTTCGCATCGAGCGTGCTGGCGTTTCCGCCGACCATCGCCCAGTTCATCCCGGCGTCCTGGGCCCAGTCGCTGGCGCAGAGCCTTGACTACGGCACCGGGCTGCACACCGTGCTGTATTTCACTTTGATCGTGTTCTTCACCTATTTCTACACTGCGGTCACTTTCAACCCGCAGGATGTGGCCGAGAACATCCGGAAATACGGAGGTTTCATTCCCGGTAGGCGGCCCGGTCGTGCGACAGCCGAGTATCTGGACCGGGTTCTGGTTCGCATTACCCTGCCGGGGGCGCTGTTCTTGGCCACCATAGCGGTGTTTCCGAACTTCTTCGGCGGACTGACCGGGGTGCCCGGCATATTCTTCGGTGGTACCGCCCTGTTGATCGTCGTGGGAGTAGCTCTGGAGACGATGAAACAGATAGAGGCACAGCTGCTGATGAGGCAATACGAGGGGTTCATGCGTTAGGGGGAGGATCTTGGGTCATGCACCTGGTAATGCTGGGCCCTCCAGGGGCTGGAAAGGGAACACAGGCCGCGCTTCTGGCTAGAGCGCGCAATATTCCTCACATATCCACCGGCGACATGCTGCGCGAGGCGGTCAGAGAGGGCAGGGAGCTCGGCCGCGCCGCAGCAGAATACATGCAGAGGGGCGACCTGGTGCCCGATGAGGTGGTCATCGGCATCACCAGGGATAGGCTGGGCGCCCCGGACACGCGCAGGGGATTCGTGCTGGACGGCTTTCCGCGCACGGCGGGCCAGGCCGAGAGCCTGACTGAGATATTGCGCGATACCGACAGGGCGCTGCAGCGGGTGCTGAATCTGGAGGTTCCCGAGAGCGAGCTGATTCGTCGGCTGACGGGACGGCGGGTGTGTCCGAACTGCGGGGAGACTTATCACCTGGTCTTCAGTCCGCCCCGGGCCCTGGGGACGTGTGACCGGTGCGGGAACGACCTGGTGCAGCGGGAGGACGACAAGGAGTCCACCGTGAGGCAGAGACTTGAGGTTTACCACCGCCAGAGTGAACCTCTCATCAGGTACTACCTGGCGAGCGATATCCTGGTGACCGTTGAGGGCACCGGGACGGTTGAAGAGGTTCACGAGCGGGTCCTGAATGCCATCACATGATGGGGCGCCGGGGGAGGATTGACCGTGATAATCGTCAAGTCGGAACGCGAAATTGAGCTGATGCGCCAGGCCGGGCGGCTGGCAGCCTCGACGCGTGAACTGGTCCTGTCAGGGGCGGAGCCCGGCGTCACTACCCTGGAGTTGGACGCCCTGGCGGAACAGCACATCACGGCAGCCGGGGGGATTCCCTCCTTCAAGGGATACAGGGGATTTCCCGGGAGCATCTGCGCGAGCATCAACGGCGAGGTGGTTCACGGCATCCCCGGGCAGAGGAAGCTGGAGGAGGGTGACGTGTTCAGCGTGGACGTGGGCGCCATCCTGGGCGGTTATCACGGTGACACGGCGGCCAGTGTGGCCATAGGTGATGTGGGGCCCCGGGTCAGGCGACTCCTTGAGGCGGGCGAGAGGGCCCTGATGGCCGGGATCGAGCAGATTTGCCCCGGCAATCATCTCAGCGACATCTCCCATGCCGTTCAGACCTACGCTGAGGCCCGGGGGTATTCGGTGGTGCGGGACTACGCCGGGCACGGAATAGGTCGCGACATGCACGAGGACCCGCAGATCCCCAACTACGGTCCTCCCGGACGGGGACCGCGGCTCCGGCGCGGGATGGTGCTGGCCATAGAGCCCATGTTGAACGAGGGCACATGCCGCGTGGTGACGGCCGACGACGGATGGACTGTGTACACTGCTGACGGCGGACTTTCCGTTCACTTTGAACACACGGTTGCAGTGACCGATGAGGGATGGGAGATTCTGAGCATCTGTGACTTGTAGAGGAATAAAGTGCCACCGGCAGGTTGATACTAGGGAGGTGTGATCGTGAGTTCAGGGCTGGAGATTGGCGACATCGTGCAATCTACAGCTGGCCGTGACCGGGATGTTCACTACATGGTAGTGGATGTGCACAGTAGTGGACGCGTCTTCCTCGCCGATGGCGAAGTTAGAACCTTGCGACGACCCAAGATCAAGAGTGAGAGGCACGTCAGAAGACTCAGAAAGCCACAGAGATTGGCGTTGGTCTCGCGGTTGCGTGCGGGCCGGGCCGCCGATTCGGAGATTTTGGCAGAATTGCGGGGATACATTCATGGGGAGGGATGTTCATCGCGAAAGCACCGAAAACTCATCGCAGACATGATACCCTTCCTCGAGGAGGAGGCCGGGTGATTCGATGAGCAAAAAAGATGCAATAGAGGTTGAGGGTACCATTGTTGAACCCCTGCCGGGGGGTATGTTCAGGGTTGAACTGGAGAATGGGCACAAGATACTGGCTCACATTTCGGGCAAGATTCGCATGAGCTACATCCGCATCCTGCCCGGTGATCGCGTGACTGTGGAATTATCACCCTATGACCTGACCCGGGGGAGGATAACCTGGCGGCACCGGTCCTAGTGAGGTGCACGAGGAGGCTATGAGTATGAAGGTCCGGGCATCAATCAAGAAGATTTGCGACAAGTGCAAGATTGTTCGAAGAAGGGGTCGCCTGATGATTATATGCGAAAACCCCAAGCACAAGCAGCGACAGGGATGACAGGGGGAGGTGAGGGTCTGTGGCCAGAATTTCTGGCGTAGATTTGCCGAGAGACAAACGCATTGTCGTGGCACTGACGAGAATATACGGCATAGGTATGTCCCTGGCACGTGACATCGTGGAGCAGGCGGGCATAGATGAGAATACCAGGGTCCGCGATCTCGCCGAGGTTGAGGTGAGCAAGCTCCGACAGATCATCGACGACAACGTCATGGTTGAGGGTGAGCTTCGGCGGGAGAATCAGCAGAATATCCGGAGACTGATGGATATCGGCTGCTATCGCGGAATCCGTCACCGGCGGGGAATGCCGGTTCGGGGACAGCGGACGAAGACGAATGCTCGCACCCGCAAGGGTCCCACTCGCAGGGTTGGTAGGAGGAGGGGTTAGCCGAGCTTCGCAGAAAGGAGGGCACAAATGGCACGCCGAGGGGCGCGGACGAGACGTCCGCGACGCGTCCGCAAGAATGTGGAGAAGGGTCGCGTGTACATCCGTTCCACGTTCAATAATACAATCATCACCATTACCGACGAGGGCGGCAACGCGCTGGCCTGGGGCAGCTCGGGAACGGTCGGGTTCAAGGGTTCTCGGAAGGGAACGCCCTATGCGGCCGGGTTGGCCGCGGAGAAGGCGGCGCGCGATGCGATGGTTCACGGTTTGAGAGAGGTATCGGTATTTGTGAAGGGCCCGGGATCCGGGCGTGAGGCGGCGATCCGGTCTCTGCAGGGAGCAGGTCTGGAGATTACCATGATACAGGACATGACTCCGATTCCACACAATGGGTGTCGCCCGCCCAAGCGGCGACGCTGAGCGGGTGCGCCCGAGGCATTCCCAGGAGGGGGTAGAAGGAGTGGCAAGGTATACAGGACCTGTGTGCAGGTTGTGCCGACGGGAGGGTGAGAAGCTCTTCCTCAAGGGAGACCGCTGCTACACGGACAAGTGCGCGATTGAGCGGCGGGGGGTTCCTCCCGGGGAGCACGGAAGGGATCGACGCCGGCGCAGCCAAAGTGAATATGGAATGCAGCTGCGCGAAAAGCAGAAGGTGCGCCGCATGTACGGGGTGCTGGAGAGGCAGTTCCAGCGCTATTACGATGAGGCGGCCCGAAAGAAAGGGGTCACGGGCGAGCTGCTGCTGCAGCTGTTGGAGAGACGGCTGGACAATGTCGTGTACCGCATGGGTTTCGCCGCCTCCCGGCCCGAGGCCAGGCAGATGGTCAACCACGGACACTTCCATGTTAACGGCCGCAAGACTGACATTCCCTCGTACATCGTTTCCGAGGGCGACGTGATAGAGGTCAAGCCCGGCAGCAGGAACATGCCCCGGCTGCAGGAGCTGCAAGAGATGTCGGCAGGAAGGGCGGTTCCCGGGTGGGTCAGCGTGGACTGGGAGAGGAGACGGGGGACGATCCTCCGCCTTCCGGAGCGTGAAGAGGTGGATGTGCCCATTAAGGAGCACCTCATTGTGGAGATGTACTCGCGTTGACACCTGTAGTGCAATTTGGTTAGTTCAGGGGGGCGAGTGAATGCTGGAGATTGAAAAGCCCACCATAAGATGTGAGGACACCGGAGCGGATGAGTTTCATCAAACCTTCGTGGTTGAACCTCTGGAGCGCGGTTACGGGACCACCCTGGGCAATTCCCTGAGAAGAGTGCTGCTCTCCTCAATCCCGGGTGCGGCCGTGACCGGGTTGCAGATCGATGGGGTCAAGCATCAGTTTGACACGGTGCCGGGAGTCGTTGAGGATGTCAGTGAGATCATCCTGAACGTGAAGGAACTGGTCTTGAAGTGTCATTCCTCTGAACCGCAGACACTTACTCTCGAGGCCGAGGGGGAGGGCGCCATTTACGCCGGTGACATCAGGGTGCCAGCCGATGTCGAGCTGCTGAATCCCGATCTGCCTCTGGTCAATCTCAATTCCGGGGCTCGCATATACATGGAGATGATTGTCAAACAGGGGCGCGGTTACGTCCCCGCTGCCGATAACAAGGAGGAGGGCCAGCCCATCGGGTTGATAGCTGTGGATTCGATATTCAGCCCGGTGAGGCGGGTCAACTTTGCCGTAGAGAACACGCGGGTCGGCCAGGTCACCGACTATGATCGTCTTTTACTGGATGTCAGAACCGACGGCAGTATCACTCCCTCCGAGGCGGTGAGCCTCGCCTCGAGGATAGTCAAGGAGCATCTGGACCTCTTCGTGAGCCTGACGGAGCAGCCGCAGCAGGATCCGGAGATCATGGTTGAGCCGGAGGAGGAGGAGAAGAACAAGCTGCTCAACAGGAGCATTGAGGATCTCGGTCTGTCGGTGCGTTCCTTCAACTGCCTGAAACGGGCGGGGATTGACACCATTGCAGAGTTGATTTCTTACACTCCTGATGAGATGCTCAAGATAAGGAATCTTGGGGAGAAGTCCCTCGAGGAAGTGGTGGAGAAGCTCGACGAACACGGTCTGGAATTGGCGTCGTCCTCCGAGTGAGGCGGTGAGGGGAGAGGTTTCAAGTTGCGGCCGAAGAAGTTGAATCGACCTATAGACCAGCGCCGGGCCTTGCTGCGCGGGCTGGTCACATCCATTCTCGAACATGAGCGCATCGAGACCACGGCTGCCCGGGCGGAGGCCGCCCAACCAATCGTGGAGAAGATGATCACGATCGGCAAGAGAGGTGATCTGCACGCCCGCCGGCAGATCGCCGGGTATCTGACCGACAGGGCGGTTGCCAGGAAGGTCTGCGATGTGTTGGGACCCCGCTACGAGGATCGTCCGGGCGGGTACACCCGCATAATCAAGACGGCACCGCGCAGGGGCGACGGGGCCCCAATGGTCATACTCGAGCTGGTTTGAGGGGCGCTGTCCGGTGACGAGGGAGACTCCGCTGGTCGAGATGCGGGGTGTCGAATACTCTTACCACCGCGGAGATTCGCGGGAGGTTCCCGCCCTGCGGGATGTGAACCTGAGCATCCATCGGGGCGAATTCGTTGCGGTGGTTGGGGCCAACGGTTCAGGCAAGTCGACACTGGCAAAGCTCATGAACGCTCTTCTGCTTCCGGTGCAGGGCGAGGTCCTGGTTGCCGGTATGCCCACGAGCGATCCCCAGTACAGATGGGAGATTCGACGCACTGTTGGGATGGTTTTTCAGAACCCCGACAACCAGCTGGTCAGCACCACGGTCGAGGAGGAGATTGCCTTCGGACTGGAGAACCTGGGGGTTCCCACCGAGAGTATGGGGGCCCGGGTGTCTGCCATGCTGGGCGAGGTGAACATGGAGCGGCAGCGTTCGAGCGAGCCGCACAATCTCTCCGGCGGTCAGAAGCAACGGGTGGCAATCGCCGCGGTTCTGGCGATGGAGCCCGACTGCCTGGTCATGGATGAGGCCACGTCGATGCTGGACCCGGGAGGGCGCCGAGATGTGATGACGACCACCAGGCGTCTCTGTCGCACGCACGGCCTGGCCGTGGTCTGGATATCGCATTTCATGGAAGAGGCGGCGCAGGCCGACCGAATAGTGGTCCTCGACGAGGGCGAAGTGGTTGCAGACAGCCCTCCCAGGCAGATATTCACCGGCGGCTTTGACCTGGAGAGAGCCGGACTCGATATACCCCCGGTGACGCAACTCGCGGGCAGACTGAGGGAGAAGGGTTTTCCCCTGCCGACGGGCATCACCGAGATTGATGAGCTGGTGGATTGCCTATGCCGATTACATTCGAAGATGTGAGCTACGTTTATGACGCCGGCGCGCCCTGGGAGAAGCGGGCGCTCCGTGACATCAACCTCAGGATCGAGGATGGCGAGTTCGTGGGGATAGTGGGTCCCACGGGATCGGGCAAGTCGACCCTGGTGCAGCATCTCAACGGGCTTCTCCTCCCCGCCTCGGGCCGAGTCGTCGTCGGTGATATCGAGGTGGGTGCCGACCGCCGACAGATGAAGAAGCTGCGGCGGAAGGTGGGATTGGTGTTTCAGTACCCAGAGCAGCAGCTCTTTGAGGAGACAGTTCGCGCCGACATTGCCTTCGGGCCCGGCAACATGGACCTGGACCAGGACGAGATTGACCGCAGGGTGGAGTGGGCCTGTGAGGCGGTCGGCCTGGAGAGGGAGGTCCTGGAGCGCTCGCCCTTTGAGCTCTCCGGTGGGCAGATGCGGCGGGCGGCCATCGCCGGGGTCCTGGCAATGAAGTGCGAGGTTCTGGCTCTGGACGAGCCCACGGCGGGGCTGGATCCGAGGGGACGGGCGGCGATTCTGCGGCAGCTGCGGGCCCTCAACCGCTCCGGAATGACGCTGATCATGGTGTCGCACAGTATCGACGACCTGGCCCAGCTGGCCGATCGGATTGTGGTCATGTGGGAGGGGCGCATCGGAATGCAGGGAGAGACTCGGGAGGTTTTCCGCCACGTCGAGCAGCTGCAGGCGCTGTCGCTGGACGTGCCCCAGATCGCCAGGATAATGTTGAGGCTCAGGGAGGCCGGGCTCCCCGTGCCCACTGATGTTCTTACCGTCGACGAGGCAGCCGAGGCTCTGGCCGCGGTATTGCGGGGGGGACAGACGTGTTGCGCCGGGCCAGCATAACCCTCGGTCAGTACATTCCAGGTGACTCCGTCATCCACCGGCTGGACCCGAGAACTAAGATCCTGGGGATTCTCGGCTACGTGGTAATTCTCTTTCTCATAAGAGGCTACGCCGGCTACGGGATCATGGCAATACTCACCGCCCTCTTCGCCACGGCCGGAAGGCTGCCCCTGAGACTGGTGCTGCGCGGCCTGCGGCCGATCCTCATAATCCTGGTCTTCACCGTGATCCTGAACATGTTCATGACCCCGGGTGAGGTGCTTTATCGGATTGGTCCCTTCCGGATCACCGATGCCGGGGTGGTCCAGGCGGCACTGATGGCCACCAGGCTTCTTCTGTTGATAATGACGACATCGATGCTGACCCTCACCACGGCTCCCATAGACCTGACCGAGGGTATCGAGTACCTGCTGAGTCCATTTCGCCGTTTCGGGGTGCCGGCGCACGAGCTGGCCATGATGATGACCATTGCCCTGCGCTTCATACCCACCCTGCTGGATGAGTTGGAGCGGATCATGAAGGCGCAGATGGCGAGGGGTGCGGATTTTGAGTCGGGCAACTTTCTCAAGAGGGCGAAGAACATGATACCTCTGCTGGTGCCGCTGTTCATCAGCGCTTTCAAGCGGGCCGATGATCTGGCCCTGGCCATGGAGGCCCGGTGCTACCGGGGCGGAGAGGGACGCACCCGCTACCGGCTCCTGCGGGTGACCTCGGGTGACCTGGTGGCAGGAGCGGTCATGACCTTCGGTTTCTGTGCGGCGCTGCTGGTGTGATCAGGTTGAGGACTACCGGCGAACAGCTGCGTCTCACGATTGCCTACGACGGGGGAGAATTCTACGGGTTTCAGCGTCAGAGAGAGGAGCCGACGGTTCAATCGTGCCTGGAGAGGGCGCTCGAGCGAATCAACCGCGAGCCGGTGCGCATCAGGGGAGCGGGACGCACAGATTCGGGAGTGCATGCCCGGGGACAGGTGGTCTGCTTTCGTCCCGCGGTGACGCTTCCGCTGCAGCGCTGGCCCGAGGCCCTCAACGGACTGCTGCCCCCTTCTCTGGTGGTGGTCCGGGTTGACCGCGTGCCCGCCTCCTTTGACCCGGTGCGGGATGCGCGCTGGAAGCACTATCGTTACCGGGTGGTCGCGGGAGGGTTCCGGTGGCCCTTCGAAGCTCGCTTTGTACACTGGGTGCCGTATGGGCTGGATGTGCGCAAGATGCAGCGGGCGGCGGCCAGGCTGCTGGGTCGCAGGGACTGCGCGCCCTTTCAGGTCAGTGGCAGGCCGGTGCGCAGTACGGTTCGCACCATCTACCAGGCGGCGGTCACGGAGAGAGACGGGGTAGTCAGTCTGGACGTGGTGGCTGACGGCTTTCTGTACAGGATGGCTCGCAGAATCGCCGGGACCCTGATTGAGGTGGGAAGGGGTGCGATCTTCCCTTCCGACGTGGATCGGATCATCGGTGCCGGGGATCGGTCGCTGGCGGGACCAACGGCCCCGGCCAGGGGGCTCTGTCTGATGTACGTGAAGTACTGACGGATTGACGCTTCGTTGCACAGCAGATACAATCGGTGATGTGCTCTATAAGGCGCATGCAATTGAGGAGGGGCGCGCAAGATGGATAAGACGTTTATGGCGAAGGAGAGCGAGATTGAGAGGCAGTGGTGGCTGGTTGACGCAGCCGGCATCCCTCTGGGACGCCTGGCCAGCCGCGTTGCCCACATACTGAGAGGGAAACACAAACCGATCTTCACCCCCCATGTGGACGCCGGAGACCACGTAGTGGTGATCAACGCGGACAAGGTGATTCTGACGGGACGCAAGGCAGAACAGAAGATGTACTATCGCCACAGCGGGTATCCCGGAGGGCTCAGGGCCACACCGTACGGCGAGCTGCTGGCGAAGCGCCCCGAATTCATGGTGGAGAGAGCTGTCAGGGGCATGCTGCCCAAGAATAAGCTGGGACGTAGAATGGGTCGCAAGTTGAAGGTATATGCCGGGCGGGAGCATCCGCACCAGGCACAGAAGCCGAAGGAGTTGGAGATTAGCGAATGAATGAGAGAGGAGGGAGATCCGTGGCAGACACGAACTACTGGGGAACCGGGCGTAGGAAGAAGGCCGTGGCCCGGGTCCGTCTGGTGCCCGGCGAGGGCCGAGTGTTGATCAATGATTCTGACGTGGATGACTACTTCCCGCTGGCCGTCATGCGGGAGAGTGTTCTCGCCCCGCTGCGCGTCACCAACACGGTTTCAGAATATAACGTCTTTGCCAAGGTTCACGGCGGGGGCATATCGGGGCAGGCTGGTGCCGTCCGGCACGGTGTTGCCCGGGCGATCAGCGTCGCCCAACCCGAGCTGCGGCCGCGCCTGAAGAAGATGGGTTTTCTCACCCGGGACCCGCGGATGAAGGAACGCCGCAAGTACGGTCTGAAGAAAGCGCGCAAGGCGAGTCAGTTCTCCAAGCGCTGAGTCTTTACCGGGATCTCCGGGGCCAGCTTCGGAGAGCATGCCGAAGTATCGGGCTGTTCCGATCATGATGGCCCAGGCGACCTTATCCTGATACCTGGGGTCGGCCAGAAGGCGGGCCTCGCGTGGATTGCTCAGAAAACCCACCTCCACATTCACCGCGGGAAGCCAGGTCTTTTGCAGGACGAACTGACCGTCTGACACATTGACGTCGCGGGTCGTCTCCCCGGTTATGTGCACCAGCTCCTCCTGGATGCACCGGGCCAGGATCTCGCTTTCGGGGGCGCGATCGGGACGACAGAAGACCTGGGCGCCGCACCATCGGCTAGAGGCGATTGCATTGGCGTGTATGCTGATCACCGCGTCGGCGCCGGACGCATTGATGATCTGTACCCGCTGCCGAAGGTCGGCCTGCTTTCGTTCGCGCAGGGAGGTCGAGGCGCCTCCCAGGTCGGTATCGGTTTC
>JAWOBW010000242.1:0-6365 GCA_046484105.1 Bacillota bacterium | reverse complement strand
CTATCGATCCGGTCAGCACCACCTCGTCGGAGCTGTATGATCGGATGGTCAATTCTTGATCGACCGTCAGGTCCTCCTCGTATTCTCCCTCGTGGATCCGTATGGTGTCTCCCGGGGACGCGTCGTCGATCGCCTCCTGAATGCCCTCCCCCTCGTACACATCATAAGTCTCTGCCGCCTCACCCGCCCCGGGCACCGCAAACGCAACCACCGCCGCGGCCACCAGGACCGCCAGCGCACGCACTCTCCACCGCCCCATCGGCATTTTTCATTCCCCCCAGATTCTGATGACCTCACCTGCACGTCAGTCCCCAGTGATTGTATCGGCAATACGGGCGCCGAAGTTTAGCTCATTCGCGCCAGATTCTCGGATTCCCCGTCACTCCAGGTACTTCACCCTGTTCTGCTCATGCTCGGCCAGCGTCCGGGCGAAGGCGTGGGTGCCGTCCCCCTTCGAACAGAAGTACAGGTAGTCCGTCTCCTCCGGGTGCAGCACAGCGTCTATGCTGGCCAGGCCCGGACTGGCGATGGGACCCGGGGGCAGCGACCCGTACATGTAGGTATTGTACGGCGAATCCACCTCCTGGTCCTCATACAGCACCGGACCGTCCCGCCTGTTCTGCACGTACAAAATGGTGGAGCAGGCGCCCAGGTTCATGCCCTCCTCCAGGCGATTCAGAAAGACCGACGCCACCAGCGGGCGCTCTTCCTCGGCCGCCGTCTCCCGCTCCACGATCGAGGCCAGGGTCACCACCTCGTGCACCGACAGCCCCAGCTCCTCCGCCCGGGCCAGGCGCTCCTCCGTCCACACCGACTGGAAGCGGTCCAGCATGCGCCCGATGATCTCCTCCTCGCCGGCGCCGTAGGGGATCTCGTAGGTGTCCGGGAAGAGGTAGCCCTCCAGGGCGGAGTGCGGCAGGCCGAAGTTCGGGCAGACCAGCCCGGCCTCGTAGTCGTCCGGCAGCCATTCCCGGGCGGCGGAGACGTCGGCGAGGACGCGCTCAAACTCCTCCGCGTCCCCCATCCCCTGCTCCACCAGTGCGGCCACCGTCATCTCGGCGGTGAGTCCCTCCTGCACCACGAACCACTCGGTAGCCACCGTCCCGTCGGCCATGATCCTCATGATCTCCTCCGGCGACATCCCGGGACTGACCCGGTACCAGCCGGCCTGCAGCCTCCCATCCAGCTCCAGCTGCCGGCTCAGCAGGGCGAAAGCCCACGATGCCCGGATCAACCCCTGGCTCTCCAGCATCCTGCCCACATCGGCGGTGCTGGTGCCCGGGGCCACCCACACCAGGGTGGCCTCCTCGATCCCCGGGTCAGCGGGGAGAATGGCCTCCCCCCACAGGGAATACGCCCAGTACCCGACCAGAACCGCTCCCGCGAGCAGTACCGCCAGGCAGATGATAGCCGCCCGCATGCTCGTCCTCTCCCGTTTCAACCTCTCCCGCACTACTTCATCATTCTAATTCTTCTACCTTCTCCCGCCACATCCTCTGCACCCGGGCGAATTCCTCGTCGTCCTCTATGATCTCGAGGTAGGTGTCGTCATCCTCCTCCAGCATGCGGAAGGCGTAGGCCTCTCCCTCGGGGCCGTCGGCCGGCACACAGATGACGTAGTCCTGTTCATCTGTCTCCATGACGTCGAGCACGAAGAACTCGTGCTCCTCGCCGTCCTCGTCGATCAGCCGGAGGGCCTCCTCGTCCTCCATCCATTCCTGCACTGGTCATCACCTCCGTCATATCATGTCCCACAATCATCCTGCGGACTCTCTCGCGCCAGGTAGCTCTGGAGAATGAGCGCCGCCGCCATCTTGTCCACCTTCCCCCGGCGCCCCCGGCGGCTCACGTCCCCCTCGATCAGGACCCCCTCGGCCATCCGGGTGGTCAGTCTCTCGTCCTCGAGATCCACCCGGCAGGTAAGCTCCTCTTGCAGCAGCTCCTTCCAGGCCAGGGCGTCCTCGGCCCGCGGACCCAGGGTCCCGTTCATGTTGCGCGGCAGGCCGACCACCACCGTCCCCACGTCGTGCTCGCGGCAGAGGCGGCCGATCCGCTCGGCCACCGCCGCCCGGGTGGGAATCTCCCGGGTCCCCCACCGCAGGACGCAGAGGGGCTGGGCCAGGGTTCGGGACGGATCGCTGATCGCCACCCCTATGCGTCTATCGCCAGGGTCTACGGCCATTATCCTGGTCAAAGATATCAATCTCCCTCGACCTGCGCCTCCTCGAAGTAGAGCTTCTGCGAAACCACAGCACCAGGATCATCCCGGCCAGAAAGCCCCCGATGTGCGCCCACCAGGCGACCGTCTGCGCCCCGAAGGCGGTGATCCCGCTGAGCAGCTGCAGCAGAAACCATATCAACAGGAACACCACCGCCGGGATCTCCGCCACGGTGAAGAACAGCCCCAGCGGAACCAGGGCCAGCACCCGGGCGTGGGGAAACATCAGCAGGTACGCGCCCAGCACGCCGGCCACCGCCCCGCTGGCCCCGATGGTGGGCACCACGCTGTGGGGATTGGCCACCACGTGGGCCAGGTTGCCCAGGGCCCCGGTCAACAGGTAGAAGAGGAGAAACCGCAGCGAGCCCATGCTCCCCTCCACGTTGTCGCCGAAGATCCACATGTACAGCATGTTGCCGCCGACGTGAACCCAGCTCCCGTGCAGAAACGCCGCCGTCACCAGGGGCACCAGGGCCGGCCACCGGTCGGGGAACAAAAGCATCAGCGGCCCGCCCACCCGGGCGGGTATCACCGCGTAGGTGGCCAGCAGCTGGGCCAGCTCGCGTCCCGGCAGTGACAGCTGGTGCAGGAAGATCCCCGCGTTCAGCGCTATGATCAGGTACGTGATCCACGGGCGCCGGCGCGAGGGTACGTTGTCACTGAGCGGGATCACCCGGGAATCCTCCTTCGAGTGCCAAGAGGTTTGCGCGGTCTTTTGTCCAAGTAATTATCATCCATATTCGCCAGAGAGTAAAGGAGAAGCACACTCTGAAGTATACCCCAAGTGAAGGAGGACGAAATGTTCACACGCCCCTACCGAAAGCTGCAGGAGGAGATCTCAGGAAAGCGCAGCATGGACTATCTGTACGAGGTGATCCGCCATCACCGGATCCAGGTCTCGCCGGGTATAAGGCAGGCCTGCGAGTACGCCCGCGGGGCGCTGGAATTCGCCGGCCTCGAGGCCGAGACCCTGGTCTACCCCGCGGACGGCGAAACCCGCGTCTGGGGGCAGCCCCCCACCCCGCTGGAGTGGAGCATCCAGGGGGCGGTCCTGCACCTGGTCTCGCCGGAGAAGGAGAAGAGGAAGCTGTGCGACTACGCGGAGGAGCCCCTCTCCGTCATCCAGCGCTCCGGCCCCACCCCCGCGGACGGGCTGACCGGGGAGGTGCTGGCGGTGGAAAACGCCGACGATCCCTCCGCCTACGAGGGCGTCGACGTCGAGGGCAGGTTCGTCCTGGTCGACTGTGACCCCACCGCCGCGTACCGAAATGCCGTGAACGAGAAGGGGGCCCTCGGCATTGTGACCGACCACATGCCCGCCTTCGACCCCGTGCGTCCCAGGGGAGACCTGCAGGACGCCCTCTGCTACCGCTCCTTCTGGTGGGACACCGACGACGAGCCCTGCCCCGGCTTCGTACTGACCCCGCGGGAGGGGGCCCGGCTGAGAAAGCTGATCGGCGGCGACGAACCGGTGAAGCTGCACGCCGGGGTGCAGTCCTCCTTCGACCGCGGGACCATGGAGGTGGTCAGCGCCCTCATACCGGGAACCGGGGACGAGGAGGTCCTGATCATCGCCCACATCTGCCATCCAAAGCCCAGTGCCAATGACAATGCCTCCGGGGTGGCGGCGGCGGTGGAGGCGGCCCGCGCCCTGGCGCGGCTGATCTCTTCCGGCCAGCTGGAGCGCCCGCAGAGGAGCATACGGTTCCTGCTGGTCCCGGAGATGACCGGCACCTACGCCTTCCTGGCCGAAAACGAGGATCACCTGGACCGCTACACGGCCGCGGTGAACCTGGACATGGTGGGCGAGAACCAGGCGTTGTGCGGCAGCACCCTGATCGCCGAGGCTCCTCCCGTCTCCATCCCCAGCTTCACCGGCGACCTGGCCGCCCTGATCATGGCCCACGCCGGGCGCGACCTGAAGAACCTGGCCGGGACGGGAAGGTATGCCTCCTTCCGGCACACCGCCGCCCCCTTCTCGGGCGGCTCTGACCACTACATCGCCTCCGATCCCACCGTGGGAATCCCGAGCCCCATGATCATCCAGTGGCCCGACCGCTTCTACCACACCAGCGAGGACACCCCCGACAAGGTGGATCCCGACATGCTGGCCCGGGTGGCGACCATCACCGCCACCTACGCCTACTTCACCGCGGCGGCGGGAGAAAAGGAGGCGCTGTGGCTGGGAGCCCAGATGACCGCCCGCTTCCCCGAGGTGCTCCGGGGGGCCGGCCCCAGGGTCCGCGACTACCTGGCCGCAGGAAGGGAACAGTGGGCCCACCGGCTGCTGGATTTTCTGGCCGAGCGCCGCACTGCCGATCTCGACAGCCTCGGGCGCCTGGCCGACACTGGCGACCGCCTGCAGCTGTATCGGGAACAGGTCCGCTCCCTGGTGAGCGAGGAGAAGAGTCGCTGGCAGCTGCTGCTGGAGGCCGGATGCGTCGAGGCGCGGGAGGAGGACGACGGTGAACCCCTCGAGCAGCTGCCGCAGCTGACCCCCGAGCGGCTCCACCCGGGCCCGCCCTCGCTTGGGAGGCTGCTGGCGAAGGCCTCGCCCGAGCCGGTCGAGCAGTGGCGCGTCATCCGCAAGAAGCACCCCAGGCTGAATGCTGGCTACACCCTGGCGCTGTACTGGGCCGACGGCGGGCGCAGCCTGGCCGAGATCCGTGACCTGGTCGAGCTCGAAAGCGGCATGGACCTGACCGAGGTGATAGAGCCGCTGTTTTCCACCCTGGAGGAACTGGGAGTGATCCGCTACCGGTGATCCCCCGGCCGGCGCCCGCCCCGGGTGCCGGCCCCTCTTTCCCCGGCGGGCGGCACATCGCGATCCCACATCGACCTTGCCCTCGGGATACTTGCATGCTACAATAATTGCGCTCTACACCAAAGTGAGGAGGACTCCATGACAGTCAAACGGGTTCAACAGCTGATGACCAGTGTCGCCGCGGCAATCCAGGCGACAGAGGCGGACGAGGCCCGCTGCTGTGGCCTGACCAGGTCACAGTGCCGGATGCTCTGCGAGGTCGCCCGGCGGGGAGAGCTGTCCTCGCTGACCGACCTGTCCGGGGGACTCGGCCTCGATCTCAGCACGGTCAGTAGGGTGGTCGACGGGCTGGTCCGCGAGGGCCTCATGGTGCGGAGGCCCGACCGCGAGGACAGGAGAAAGATCCGCCTGTCGCTGACCGCCGCCGGCCGGGAGCTGGTGGACAGTTACGAGTACGGACTGAGCTCGCACGTGGGTGCCATCTGGGAGCAGATCGCGCCCTCCGACCGCGAGATCGTGCTCAGAAGCCTCAGCATCATCGCGACAGCTCAACAGAAATGCAGGGAGGGGTGCTGCAATGAGTGAAGACATGAAAAGAGAGGTCCGCAGACGATATGGACAACTGGCCCGGGCCGCCTCCTCAGCCGGTTCTCCCTGTGCGGACAGCTGCTGTTCCGGGACCGCCTGCTGTGAGGAGACGCTCGAGGGCCTGCCGCCGGAGATGGTCCAAACCTCGCTGGGAAGCGGCAGCCCCGTCGACGCGGCCGGCCTGCAGCCGGGGCATGTGGTGCTGGACCTGGGCAGCGGCGCCGGCCTCGACGTCCTGCTCGCCGCGCGACGCGTGGGTGAGACGGGAAAGGTCTACGGTCTCGACATGACCGAGGAGATGCTGGCCCTGGCCGAGCGGCACCGCCAGAAGAGTGGCGCGGACAATGTCCAGTTCATCCGGGGCGAGATGGAGGAGATTCCCCTGCCCGACGGATCGGTCGACGCGGTCCTGTCCAACTGCGTCGTCAACCTGTCTCCCGACAAGGAGCGGGTATTCGCCGAGTGCCACCGGGTGCTGAGGGCGGGCGGGAAGCTCGCCATTTCCGACGTCGTCTGGCGGGACGAGGTCCCGCCGGGGGTGCGCTCCGATGCCGACCTGTGGTGCTCCTGCGTGGGCGGAGCACTCACCGAGAGGGACTACGTAGACCTGCTCACCCGCGCCGGCTTCACCGGGGTGAAACTGCAGCGGACCGGGGCCTGGCAGGCGAACGGGGGCTGCTGCGGCGCGCCGTCGGCCGGATCCGGGAAACTGAACAGCGCCCTGGTGACGGCCCGCAAACCCTCGTGAGGATGCCGTCCCGGCCACAGTAACCCAGCTGATATGATGATTGTGTG
>JAWOBW010000231.1:0-3274 GCA_046484105.1 Bacillota bacterium | reverse complement strand
CTCGTAATTTATCTCCATTCACCCCCTAGAAAGGATAAGGCGGATGAACAAAGCTCATCCGCCGACTTACCCACTCCTCCATGGGACTGGGCAGAAACATCACTCGGCCTGCAAGCAGCATACTGGTAATGCGCCAACAGGCGAGGAGCCGACGGCTCCCACTTGTTTCGACAACACTATTCACTTGACCGGGCGAAGTATATCACAAGCCGCCCGTAACCGTCAAAGGAGCGAAAGCGAACCAGGCGGATCAGTTCTCCATTGCTGACCGCCATACCTACCAGAACAGTACTTCGACCCATTATCCGGTCACAATCTTATCAGGAGGTTCGCGACCAATCCACATAGAAACCCTACCTGCAGTAAACTGAGATGGACACAGACTCAAGGCCGGCATTCCGCGCAACAGACAGGAGTGGTCCTCGTGATCATCAGCGACAGGCTAAACCGAATCAGGCAAAGACCCGCCCTGTATCTGAGCCGACGGCAGAGAATTCTGCGTCTGCTCCCCGTGCTCGCGCTCGGGGCCACCATGGGCATCCTGGCAAAGCACGCGGACGCCACATCTATCCTGGGGGACATCGGCACTGAACTCGGAGTGTGGGTTCTCACAGCTACCATACTGGCAGCGTGGAGTCGCTCGCCGGAGGCCGCTGCCCTCAACGTACTCGCCCTCTTCGTGGCCATGCTCGCAGCATACTATGGATACACCGTGATGCTGTTCAACGCAGTCCCCTGGCGGTATGTCCTTCGCTGGGGTGGGTTCGCCCTTCTTTCGCCGATCGCCGGGTACATCGTCTGGTACTCCCGTGGGGATGGTTGGGCTGCGGCGCTGTCTGCCTCACTGCCCATTGCCCTGCTTCTCACAGAAGGATACACCTTCTACTATACCCGCAACATGACGCAGGGCCTGGCCCTGTCATCGGCACTGCTGTTGGTCGGTGTCCTCCCGATACGAAAGTCTCAGTGGGTGCGAATCATACCACTGGCTGCCGCCCTGTCGCTTCTGATCTCGCGGACTCGCCTGACGAACCTGCTGTTCGGCGGGCTGTGAGCGTCGTCACCTCTCTCCAACATGGATGGGTATCCTCCCCGGCGACGGCCGCACGATCTCGGCTCAATGAACCGATGATCTCGGGGATGGGGACGATGCCCCACCCCCTATCCTCACAGTCATTCGATCGCCGGAGTCAGACTGCGCTCCTCGATGTCCCTCAGAATCGCCTCTATGAATTCCGCGTACGGCCTCGGACCGAGGTCACCCTGTTCGCGCGTGCGGACCGAGACTGTCTCATCGCCCACCTCTCTGTCTCCGACCACCAGCATGTAGGGAGTCTTCTGCATCTCCGCGGCCCGGATCTTGTAGCCAACCTTCTCATTGCGGTCGTCGACGTGCACACGAACACCGTGGGCCGCCAGATCCGAGGCCACCTGACGTGCGTAGGGCGAGTGATCGTCGGTGATGGGAAGCAGGACCACCTGCACCGGCGCCAGCCAGGTCGGGAACGCCCCGGCATAGTGTTCCACCAGCCCCCCGAAGAACCGTTCCATGGAGCCGAGCACAGTGCGATGGATCATCACCGGCCTGTGCACCTCTCCGTCAGATCCCACGTAGCCCAGATCGAACCGCTCGGGGAGATTGAAGTCGAGCTGGATCGTCGGTCCCTGCCAGCCACGTCCCAGCGCATCCAGCATCTTGATGTCAATGGCCGGGCCGTAGAACTTGGCCTCTCCCGGTTCCTCCGTGTACTCGAGACCGATTCGCTGAAGGGCGTGCGCCAGGGCAGTCTCCGCCTTCTCCCAGGCATCGTCATGACCGATGTACTTGTCCGGATCGGCCTCGCCTCGGGTGGACAGTGCGACTTCGTACTGGGAATAGCCGAAGCTGGTCAGCATATACTGCGCCAGGCGGACCACCCCGATGATCTCCTCCTCCACCTGGTCCGGGCGGCAGAAGATGTGAGCATCATCCTGGGTGAAGCCGCGCACCCGCAGGAGACCGTGCAGTACCCCGGAACGTTCATACCGGTACACAGTGCCCATCTCCGCCCATCGCATGGGCAGGTCCCGATAGCTCCGGGTCTCCGCCTGGTACATCAATATGTGAAAGGGACAGTTCATGGGTTTGAGCAGGTACTCGGAGCTGTCCACCTCTATGGGGTTGAACATGTCATCGCGGAAGGTCTCCAGGTGACCGCTCTTGGCCCACAGTTCCTTCTTGGCTATATGTGGGGTGTAGACGATGTCATATCCCCTCTCGCGGTGAGTTGTGCGCCAGAAATCCTCTATCACCTCGCGCACGACTGCCCCCCGGGGATGCCAGTAGATCAGCCCGGCTCCTCCCTCCTCGTGAGTGCTGTACAGCTCCAGCTCTCTCCCCAGCCTCCGGTGATCTCTCCTCCTGGCCTCCTCGATGTGATGCAAATGATCCTCGAGATCGGACTGTTTGTCAAAGGCTGTTCCGTACACCCGCTGCAGCTGGGGCCGGGTCTCGTCACCCCGCCAGTAAGCACCGGCGACGCTCAGGAGTCTGAAGGCCCGCAACCTTCCCGTAGACGGAAGGTGAGGACCGCGACAGAGGTCGACGAACTCTCCCTGGCGGTAGCACGATATCTGTTCATCCTCCGGCATCTCCTCGATCAATTCGACCTTGTAAGGTTCGTTCATGTCGCGAAAGAGGGCGAGGGCCTCCTCCCGCGACAGCACCTCGCGTTCAAAAGGGAGATCCTCAGCGACGATAGATCTCATCTCCTCCTCGATCCGGGGCAGATCATCCGAAGTCAGCGCATCAGCCAGGTCGAAGTCGTAGTAGAAACCATCTTCAATCGCCGGTCCGATCCCCAGCTGCACTTCGCCGAGAAGTCGCTTGACTGCCTGCGCCAGGACGTGGGCCACACTGTGCCGCAGTATCGCGCGTCCCTCCCCGTCAGCGAAAGTCAGAATCCTCAGATGACCTCCATGCTCCAGGGGTTCCGACAGGCCAACTGAACGCCCATCGAGCTTGCCGCCCAACGCGTCCCTGGCGAGACCCGCACCAATAGACGCCGCAATCTGGCCGACAGTGGTCCCGGACTGGTACTGCTTCACTGATCCGTCGGGCAGTATGATGCTGATATCCATTCCACTCACCTCCAGGGTAATATACAAAAAACCCGTCCCTGAAGGACGAGTTTCTCGCGGTTCCACCTTCCTTGGCTGAGCCCTCTCTTGCCCGATAACGGCGGTACCGGCCAGGTTTGATGCTCAACCACCTGGCACTCCGGAGTGGTGCTAG
>JAWOBW010000194.1:0-2569 GCA_046484105.1 Bacillota bacterium | reverse complement strand
GTCCTGCAGGGTCCGGGAGAGAACGCCGGGGTGGTGGACCTGGGTGGAGGTACCGCCCTGGCCTTCCGCATCGAGTCGCACAACCATCCGAGCGCCATAGAACCGGTCCAGGGGGCGGCCACGGGCGTGGGCGGGATCCTGCGCGACATCATCACCGCGGGGGCTCGTCCCGTCGCTCTACTTGATTCTCTTCGTTTCGGTGATCTGCGTCACCCGCGCACCCGTTTTCTCTTCGAGGGGGTGGTGTCGGGCATCAGCCAGTACGGCAACTGCGTCGGCGTTCCCACGGTTGGGGGAGAGATCTACTTCGACGAGGCCTACTGCGACAATCCCCTGGTGAATGTCATGTGCCTGGGCCTGCTCCCCACCGATCGCCTGGTGCGGGGGCGCGCCTCTGGGGCGGGCAACCCCGTCTTCATCGCCGGCGCCCGCACGGGCAGGGACGGCATTCACGGGGCCAGCCTGCTGGCCTCCCGGGAATTCGACGAGGAATCCGAGACCATGAGGCCCGCGGTGCAGGTGGGAGATCCCTTCCGGGAGAAGCTGCTGATGGAGGCGTGCATGCAGCTGAGCGTCAGCGACGCGGTGGTGGGGATCAACGACCTGGGTGCGGCCGGTCTCACGTCGGCCGCGGCGGAGACTGCCTCCCGGGCCGGAACCGGGATGCGGATCGACGTGTCCCTGGTTCCCCGGCGGGAGGAGGGCATGACCCCCTACGAGGTGATGCTGAGCGAATCGCAGGAGCGGATGCTGGTCATAGCCCGCCGGGGGCGAGAGGTCGAGGTGGAGGAAATCTTCCGGCAGTGGGAGTTGGAGGCGGCGAGGATCGGTGAGGTGACCCCCGACGGGCAGCTGACGGTCCTGGAGGACGGGATCCTCGTCGCCTCGATGCCGGCGCGGAGCCTGACCGAGGGAGCTCCCGCCTACGAGCGGCCGGCACGCCCGCGGCCCCGGCCGGCCCCGGGGGGCGATGACGCCCGCGTCCCCGAGCCGGCGGACCTCGGCGCGGCGCTGCTGCAGATGCTTTCCCACCCCAACCTGTGTTCCCGCCGGCCCGTCTACGAGCAGTACGATCACATGGTGGGAATCAACACTGTGGTCAACCCGGGTGCCGACGCGGCCGTCCTTCGCATTCCCGGATCCCGGCGGGGCGTCGCGGCGACAGTTGACGGAAATGGCGCCCTGTGTCACCTGGATCCCCGCCGGGGAGCGGCCGTCGCGGTGGCCGAGAGTTACCGCAATCTGTCCTGTGTCGGGGCCCGCCCCCTGGCGGTGACCAACTGCCTGAATTTTGCCAGTCCGGAGCGGCCAGAGGTCATGTGGGATTTCGTCGAGGTGATCGCGGGGATGGCCGACGCCTGCCGGGAGCTGGGCACGCCGGTAACCGGAGGAAATGTAAGCTTCTACAACGAGATGGGAGAGCGCCAGATTCACCCCACCGTCGTCATCGGCATGGTGGGCGTCGCAGACGACGTCAGCCGGTGCTGCCGCCCGGGCTTTGTCGCCGAGGGCCACCGGGTGCTGCTGCTGGGCGGGGGAAAGACTGCTCTGGGTGGCTCCCAGTACCTGGGCATCGTCTGGGGCGAGGCCTTCGGGCCTGTGCCCCGGGTGGATTTCGCCGCGGAGCTGGCCGCCGGCCACACCTGCCGCCGGGGGATAGCGGGGGGTCTCATCGAGTCGGCCCACGACGTCTCCGACGGGGGACTGGCGGTGGCCCTGGCCGAGGCCGCGTGTCTTTCGCTCTCTGGCCTGGGGGCGGAGATCGAGCTGCCAGCTGACGAGAGGGTGGACCAGGTCCTGTTTGGCGAGGGCGGACCCCTGTACCTGGTGACGGCCGCCCCGGGTCGCGCGGAGGAGCTGGGTCGGCTGGCCGGGGAGGCGGGTTGCCCGCTGCGGGACATCGGCGAGGTCGGAGGCAGCTCGCTGGTCATTGCCGTGGGAGAGGGGCGGATTGAGCTGCCGGTGGCACAACTCATTGATGCCAGAGAGGGTGGTTTGCAATGACCGGGGATTCTCTCCGGGAGGAATGTGGGGTGTCGGGAATCTGGGGCCATCCCCACGCGGTGCCCCTGACCCGCTTCGCCCTGTATGCGCTCCAGCATCGCGGCCAGGAGTCGGCGGGGATCGCCGCCGCCTGTCGCGGGGACGGGGAGCTGCAGCTGCAGCGGGGCAGTGGACTGGTCGCTGACGTATTCGAGGAGGAGACGCTTGACCGATTGCGGGGTGACTGCGCCGTCGGGCACGTGCGCTACGCGACGGCGGGGGATTCGTCCCTGCGCAATGCCCAGCCCCTGGTGGTGCGTCTCAAGTCGACGTCCCTGGGCCTGGCTCACAACGGCAACCTGACCAACGCGGGGTCGCTGCGCCGGTCGCTGCAGGAGAGTGGGAGCATATTCCAGAGCACCTCCGACACGGAGGTCATCGCTCACCTGACCGCCCGCGCCAGCTCCCGCGACATAGAGGACTGTCTCCTGGAGGCGCTGAGGACGGTGAGGGGCGGGTATGCCCTGGTCGCCCTTACCCCGGGCCAACTCTTCGCCGCCAGGGATGCGGGAGGGATACGACCCCT
>JAWOBW010000140.1:0-4539 GCA_046484105.1 Bacillota bacterium | reverse complement strand
TTACTCCGGCCAGCCTGAGGGCGGTGCGGTGGGCGGCCCACTCGATCTCGTCCTCCAGCGGGGTCAGCTGCAGTCCGGGATACCGCCGCTGCAGCCCTCGACTGAGGATCAGGTCGGCCAGGTGGGGGTTCTTGGGCAGAAGCGAGCCGTGCAGGTAGGTGCCGAAGGCATTGCGGTACACGCAGCCCTCGGTGCCGTCGCTTCCGTTATTCCCCCCTCCGGCCAGGAGCGCGCCCAGGGGACGGGCGCCCTCGGCCAGGTAGGTGCGGCCACCATGGTTTTCAAAGCCCACCAGGGTCCCCGGAGGCGGAAGATGCTCCGACCGCACGGCGGCGTTTCCGATCAGCCGCTTCCCGCCAGCAACCGTGCGGGCGTCGAATATGCCGATTCCCTCCATCTCGCCCAGTTCGGCAGAGACGTAGCTCTCTCCCAGCAGCTGATACCCCCCACAGATGGCCAGCAGGGCGACGCCCAGTTCCACCGCCTCCCGCAGGGCCTCTCCCTTCTCGGTGAGGTCCCTGCATATGATGCCCTGCTCGCGGTCCTGCCCCCCGCCCATGAAGATGACATCGTGGGCGTCGGGAGACAGGGTCTCTCCGGCGGTGACTGGATCGACGGTGACGTCCATGTCCCGCCAGCGGCAGCGCTGATACAGGGCCATGACATTCCCCTGGTCCCCATACAGGTTCATGACATCCGGATAGAGATGGCAGATCCTCACATGCACCGTCATCCCTCCCACATCCGTCCCACCAGGCCGCGCTCGACCAGGCCCTGCCGCAGCTCCAGCATGGCGGTGTAGGTGGGCAGGGCGTAAACCGGCAGCTCGCCCCGGCTGTGGGCCAGAGCGACGCCCGCGGCCTCCCTCAGGTCCGGGTGCACCTCGATATTGTCCACGCTGACCCCGGCGTACTTCAGCCTGACCGCCATGTCCTGGGCGCGGCGCCCGCTGACCACGAAGCGTATCTCGTCCCTGCCCCCGAAGCGGGAGAAATCCACGTCCCACAGCCAGGAGACGTCGGTGCCGTCGGCCAGGTGATCATTGATGGCCAGCAGCAGCACCGCCGGCCGGTCCGATGCGGCCACGGTCCGGAGCACCTCGGTGAATCCCACCGGGTTCTTCACCAGCGCCAGCATCAGCTCGCCCCCGGGAAGACTCACCCTCTCCATGCGCCCAAACACGCCGGAGAAGGCCTCCAGGCCCTCCCTTATGGCCCGGCGACTCACACCCAGGGCGGCGGCCCCCGCCGCCGCGGCCAGGGCGTTGTAGGCGTTGTACGTGCCGGGGATCTTCAGCGAAACCGCCAACTCCTCCGCCGGGCCGCCCCCGGCATCCAGCCTGATACGCAGCTCCGTTCCCTCCGGGCCGCCCCCCCCGACGATCTCTGCAGAGACGTCCACTGTCGGCCGGTGAAAACCACAGCCGGGGCAGAGATAGTCCCCCAGGTGTCCGTAGGCAGTGCTCCGGTACTGCAGCCTGACCCCGCACCGCGGGCAGAACTGCACATCGCTGGGGGATGCGCCGGCCTCGCCCCCTCCTCCCCCACGGAAGATCAGGCCGAAAAGCAGGGGGCGGGACGAGTCGGGCACCTCCCGCGCCAGGCCCGCGGCCAGGGGATCGTCCGCGTTGATGCACACCACTCCCGAGGTGTGCGCCAGGGAGTCGCGCACCAGCGCCACCGTGTGGTCCAGCTCGCCGAAACGGTCCAGCTGGTCACGGAAGAAATTGGTTATGACGGTCAGGTTTGGCTTCAATCTGGGCGTGATTAGAGGCATGGTCGCCTCGTCCACCTCCACCACCAGGGCGTCCGAGGCCAGCCGCCCCCGCAGGTCGGCGCTTTCCACCAGGGTGGTGGCGACTCCCGAGAGGAGATTGGCGCCGCTGACATTTCGCACCGCCGTCAGCCCCGCCCGCTCGAGGACCGAGCCCAGCAGGGCGGAGGTGGTGGTCTTGCCATTGGTGCCGCTGATGACCGCCCTAACCCGGGCTGCCGATGCGGAAATGTGCTCGATCAGGGCGGGCTCGATCAGCAGGGACGCGCGCCCCGGCAGGGTGGTGCCGGAACGCCGCAGGAGCCGCAGAAGTCTTATCAAAATCTTACCCACCGCAATTGCCGCTGTGAGGCGAAGACGCAATCGAGACTCCTCCCCATCCGTCCGGGCGGGCTATATGTTCAGAATCACCTGAAGGACGCCGAACAGGAGCCAGAATATCCCGATCCAGGTCCAGTCGCGCCGTTGCTTGCTGAGCCTGTCCTCCACATCCTCGGCCCCGGCGTATTTCTTCCGCATGCGTTCGGAAAGCCACTGGGACCGGGAAAGGTACAGGCAGGCGCCCCCGACGATGAGGCTGAGTACGCCGATCAAACCGGAGGGCAACATGGGCATTCCTCCCCACCTGGCGAAGGTGTTTCAAAAAGAGTGTCGGGATGGCGAGATTTGAACTCGCGACCTCCGCGTCCCGAACGCGGCGCCCTGACCAAACTGGGCCACATCCCGACATCATTGCTCCGCTCAATACCTCCACCTGAACTGATTTTAACCCGCAGCGGGCGCGCAGTCAATATCGGGACCGGTGCAGGGCGGCTCGCTTCAGACCGCGGCGGTATATCTCCCGGTTGTTCTCGTAGTCGCAGTGGTCGAGAAAGGCCGCGGCGCAGACCCAGCGAGCGCCCGCTATCTCGCCCTCCGCCGCCCGCAGCTCCGCCTGGTCCTCACCGGCCCTGGCCAGGTAGTACGCCACGGTCTTGCGGCGCAGCAGGCCGCGAGACCAGAAGCTGTACTGCACCTCGCCCAGCGGTTCCAGGATCCGGGCACAAACCCCGGTCTCCTCCTCGACCTCCCTTAACGCCGCCTGGTGATCCGTCTCCCCCGGCTCGACCCGGCCCTTGGGGAGGGTCCACCTGCCGAAGCGGTCTCTTATCACCAGAAGGCCAGCCGGGCCGAACACCACGGCCCCGGCTGCCCTCTGACGGGAGGAATCCTCAGGCATCAACCCTCACTCCCAGACCTGCGAGACGTGCAGTACGCGGTAGCCGGCGTGGCGCAGCCGTTCCACCACGTCCCTTGGCTGGTCAGTCTTGAGCCGCACTATGACGTTGGCCATGGTTCGGTCCTCCTGCACCAGCGTGGCCATGCTGCTGATGCTCACGGCGCAGGACTTGATGATCTGGGCAATCTCCGCCAGCACCCCGGTCCGGTCCGGGGCGACCATTGTGATCCTGCTGCCCGGCTGGGTGAATCCCATCATCTCCACGAACATCCTGCCCACGTCGGCCTGGGTGATTATGCCCACCAGCACGCCATTGTCGGCGATGACGGGCAGTGCGTAGTAGTCGTTTCTGTACATGATCGCGGCCGCTTCCTCCAGTATCTCGTCCTCGGATATGCCCGCAACCTCGGTGGTCATCACCTCGGCAACCTTCATCTGGCGCACGGAATCCGCCTCGCGCCCGCTCAGGATCTGGGCGGCAATGTCAAAGGCGGTGACCATTCCGACCAGGTTGCGCCGTCCGTCGCGCACCGGGATCGCCTCGTATCCCCCGGCCTGCATCGTCTCCCAGACCGAACCCAGGGCAGCATCAGGAGAGACCGTCTTCACCTGTCGCGTCATGGCATTTCCGACAAACATGCCGAGCACCCCCCTCTGGTTGATGTATAACTGCCGGCATTTGCTTCCGTATTCTCCATCCCGGGGGCTTAACCCTCCCCCGAACTCCTTCAGCTGCACCTCACTGCGATACGTCTATCCCCTGCTCCAGCAGCAAACGAGCCAGGTGACCGAAGACCCTCCGCCCCCGGCTGTATTTTCTCGAGACGTGCTCTCCCCAGCCGTAGGTGTCGTAACTCTCGGGATCCTCCTCCTCCCCGTCCAGGGGAATTTTGCCGTTGAGCCGGCGATAGTAGCCCTCGCGGATCAGACCGGCGTCCATGACCTGCAGGGCCGCATCCACGTCCTCCTCCCCGAGGTCCCGGTAGCTTTCCCAGTGCAGGACGCACTCGAGGGGTATTCGCGGACGCGGGGGCGGGTTCTCCGCCGGGTAGCCCAGCACCATTCCCACCAGCGGGTAGACCCTCTCGGGCAGGGAGAACATCTCCCTCAGCTGCCCGGCAACGAAGGGGGCGGCGCCGAGAAAACAGCTGCCCAGGCCGCAGGCCTCGGCAGCCAGGACCATGTTCTGCCCCATGTACGCGACGTCCTGGATGCCGAGAAACAGCATGCTGAGATCGTCGGTTCGATTCTCGCGCCCCCGGGCCTCGATGAACTTCTCCAGCCGGCGAAAGTCGATGCACAGCAGGGCGAAGACCGGTGCAACCCGGGGAAGACGCCCGAAGATCTCCCCCAGCTGCTCCCGTCTCTCCGGGTCGGCCGTCACCACCACCGAGTACATCTGGCCGGTGAAGGGAGCCTGCTGCCCCACCCGCACGATCTTCTCAATCACAGACCTGGGAACCGGCGTCTCCTCGAAGCGACGCACGCTGGCCCGGTTCATCATGTTCTCCAGGGGTGAACTATCGTACCCGTCGCTCATATCTTTC
>JAWOBW010000139.1:0-13222 GCA_046484105.1 Bacillota bacterium | reverse complement strand
CAGCTGACTGGACAGCCCGTCGTCGAAGGTCAGAATCACCGGGCTCATCCCCTCCGGCAGGTCGATCTCGCCGGACAGATAATCCGACAGGCTCACCGGGCGGTAGCCATTCTCCCACAGGTACTCCAGGTCACGTCGGAAGTTCTCCCGGCTGCGCCGCCATTCCCCCTCCCCCTCCCCCTCACCGAGGTCATGGTACATCAGGATCATCACCGAGCCCAGTTCGTTGGGCGCCAGGCCGCTGCCCGGCCCGGGGTCAACCGGGACAGGTTCTGGTTCGGGCTGCTCGGGTTCGGGCTCGTCGGACTCCTGCGGCTCCCACCGGGGCTCCCCGGGACCCGGGTCTGGGCAGGTGACCTCCCCGGTCCCGTTGGAACCGGTCTCCTCCCCAGATGGCTCTGAAGTCTCGGCCCCATCCTGACATCCAAAGAGCAGAATGGCGGCGACCAGCAGGGCGACCAGCACCCGCGACCTCGCTCCCCCAACCGCTGCCGCCCACACCCGTCTGCACCCGTCAGTCACCCGGTCCACCCCCTGAGATATACTGGACATACTGACGAATAGTGGCGCAGAATGTTCCCACAACGGCGGCCGGATCCGCGGAAATCCCCATCCCGCCCAGCCGCGCCCCCACTCTTGCGCGGACGCACCGCCCTGTAGTAGAATTGGACCAATATTTCCTGGCAAAGGCCCTGATGGGGAGTATTAAGGTGATGACCGTCCCAGAGAGCCACGGCAGCTGCGAAGTGGCACGTCCCATCACCCCAACTCGCCCCGGAGCCTGTTAGGGTGAAAGCATCACAGCGGTGTGACTAGCTCTACCCGGCCGTCGCCGTTACCGACTCAGAGCGGGCTCAGCCCAAGTAGAGTGGTACCGCGGAAGACTCCTTTCGTCTCTATGCGAAAGGAGATTTTTTTTGATCCAGCTGCACCACGGAGGGATTGAAATCATGAGTAGCTACTCAAGAGACATAGACGCAAAATGGCAGCAACGCTGGGAGGAAACTGACAAGTACCGGTTCAACCGCGACCGTGTGCACCGGAAGCTGTACTGCCTGTCCATGTTCTCCTATCCATCGGGGGCCGAACTGCACGTGGGCCACTGGTGGAACTTCGGACTCACCGACAGTTGGGCGCGCATGAAGAGGATGCAGGGCTATGAAGTCTTCGAGCCGATGGGCTTCGACGCCTTCGGCCTGCCCGCGGAGAACTACGCCATAGAGACCGGCATTCACCCCAGGGAATCCACCATGAGGAACATCGCCACCATGCGGGGGCAGCTGCGCCGCATGGGAGCCATGTTCGACTGGGACTACGAGGTCGTCACCTGCGACCCGTCCTACTACCGGTGGACGCAGTGGCTGTTTCTGCAGCTGTACCGCGCGGGCCTGGCGTACCGGGCCGAGGCCCCGGTGAACTGGTGCCCCAACTGCATGACGGTCCTGGCCAATGAGCAGGTGGTGGACGGCTGCTGCGAGCGGTGCGACAGCGAGGTAATCCACCGCAGCATGACCCAGTGGTTCTTCCGCATCACCCGGTACGCCGATCGCCTGCTGGAGGGACTGGACCACATCGACTGGCCCAACAAGACCAAGATCATGCAGAGGAACTGGATCGGGCGCTCGGAGGGCGCGGGCATCACCTTCCCCGTGCCCGGCCACGAGGGCATCGAGGTCTTCACCACCAGGCCGGACACGTTGTTCGGGGCCAACTACCTGGTGCTGGCCCCCGAGCACCCGCTGGTGCAGACCGTGACGACAGAGGAATGCGCCCCGGATGTGAACCGGTACTGCGAGAGCGCAGCCCGGCAGAAGGAGATTGACCGCCTGTCGACCGAAAGGGAGAAGACGGGCGTCTTCACCGGCGGTTACGCCCGCCACCCGCTGACCGGCGAGCCGGTGCCCATATGGATCGCCGACTACGTGATCATGAGCTACGGCACGGGGGCGATCATGGCCGTGCCCGGTCACGATGAACGAGACTACGAGTTCGCGCGCAAGTATGATATACCCGTCCCGCGCGTCATCGCCGCGGCCGGGGACGACGTTGACGACGCCCTCCCATACACCGGCGAGGGGGTGCTGGTCAACAGCGGCGACTTCGACGGCATGGACTCCGTCGCCGCGAGGGAGGCCATTGTTGCCTCCCTGCAGAAGAGGGGCCTGGGCGAGGGAACGATCTCATACCGCCTGCGCGACTGGCTGGTCTCCAGGCAACGGTACTGGGGAGCCCCCATACCGATGATCCACTGCGACGAGTGCGGAATCGTCCCGGTGCCCGAGGAGGAGCTGCCGGTGAGGCTCCCGGAGGAGGCGGACTTCACCCCCAAGGGGAAGGCGCCCCTGGCCAGCTCCCGCAAATTCATGGAGACCGCCTGTCCCGAGTGCGGCCAACCGGCGTTGCGAGACCCCGACACCCTGGACACCTTCGTCGACTCGGCCTGGTACTTCTTGCGCTACCCGGACAGCCGCAACTCGGAAGAACCCTTCGACAGCGAGTGGATCAACCAGATGCTCCCCGTCGATCAGTACGTGGGCGGAGTGGAACACGCCACCATGCACCTGCTCTACGCCCGGTTCATCACCATGGCGATGCACGACCTGGGATACGTCGATTTCGAGGAACCCTTCTCCGCCCTGGTGCACCAGGGCATCATCTTGGGGCCCGACGGGAGAAGAATGAGCAAGTCCAGGGGAAACGTCGTCTCCCCGGATGACTACATCGACCGGCACGGCTCCGATGTCTTCCGCCTCTATCTCGCCTTCGGCTTCAACTACCGGGAGGGGGGCGCCTGGGAAGACGAGGGGCTGCAGGCCACCGCCCGCTTCGTCCAGCGGGTACAGCGCTGGATCGATCGGGTGCTCGAGCTGCGCGGGCATTCCCCCGTCAGGGAGAACGAGGAGGCGGCCGCCGCCCTGGAGTACCAGCGTCACTTCGCCATAAAGAAGGTCACCGAGGACGGGGGACGCTTCAGTTTCAATACCTGCGTGGCGCGCATGATGGAGATCATCAACGCCCTGTACAGGTACGACGCCGACCTGCCCGACGAGGATAAGGACGCCGCCCTGTTGGAGGATGTGACCTGCGACCTCGTGCTGCTCATGGCTCCCTTCACCCCCCACTTCAGCGAGGAGATGTGGAGCCGGCTGGGTAAACCCTACTCCGTCTTCGATCAAAGCTGGCCGCAGCATGACCCGCGGCGGCTGGTCATGGACACCGTCGAGATGGCGGTGCAGGTCAACGGACGGGTCCGGGGCACCATTTCCGTGCCCAGAGATGCCGGCGAGGAGGACATCCGCAGAGCCGCCGAGGACCAGGAGAGGATCCGGGAGTACCTGGCGGATGGGGTGAAGAAAGTGATAGTGGTGCCGCAGAAGCTGGTCAACTTCGTAGTATGAGGAGAGGAGGTGCCCGGCGGCGGGCATCTCCCCTCACATCCCGTAGCAGCTCCGGGCCCGCGACGGCAAAGCGTCGCGGGCCTCTCAGCCGAGGTCCCGGTCCGACAGTCCCCTCCTGATCGTCTCGTACGCAGCACCCGCCGCATTCCCGAGGAACTTGAGTTCACTGCCGCAGGCGACGAACCTCATCCCCTCGTCGATGCAGCGCAGCACCTCCTCCGGTCCGGAGGCATAGTACCCGGCGGCAATACCGTTTTCCCGCGCCGCCCTCACTATCCGCCTCACCGCGTCCCGGACCTCGGGATGATCGGACTGCCCAAACAGGCCCAAGCTCGCCGAAAGGTCAGCAGGTCCTATGAAGAGAACGTCCAGGCCGTCGACGGCGGCAATGGCCTCGACGTTCTCCAGCGCCTGTACCGTCTCCATCTGACAGGCGATGAGGACCTCGTCATTCCAACGCTCGAAGTAGGCCGGCAGGTCTCTTCCGTAGTCGCTGGCCCGAGTTCCGGCCACCCCCCTGATCCCGTCGGGAGGATACCTGCAGGCGGCCACGGCCGCCCTGGCCTCCTCTTCGGTGTTCACCAGGGGGCAGATGATCCCGCCGGCGCCCCGGTCCAGGGCCTTCTTGATGAGCACCGGATCATTGCCCGCCACCCGCACCAGGGGCACCACCCCGCTGCCCCGGACGGCCCGGAGCAGGTCCTCAATCGCCTCCTCGCCATATGGCCCGTGCTCGGTGTCGAAGACCAGCCAGTCCATTCCGTAGCCCGCCACGAACTCGGCGACGGCGGGACTGGGGAGATTGATCCAGTTGCCGATTGCCGGTCGATCCTGCCTGAGAAGCTGCTTCACCCTGTTTTCGCCCAATGCGATTCACCCTCTCGCGCAGTGACTATCTGTACAGATGCCCCGCCTGACGCGGACATCCCTGACTGTACACTTGGACCATCGGAGCGCCTTTCCTTCTCCCGCTCCTGCGCCGGCCGGAGAGTGCCCCCCCAGCACCACTTCCACCGCATCTCGGACACACTCCCACCCGGGCAGATCTCTCTCACTGATCGATGCGTTCCAGGTGACGTGACAGGACGGCAGAGATATCGTCCTGTTGTCCGCCGCTGAGAAACTGTCCCCACGTTCGCGCCCAATAGAACAATCCGGCCGACGGATCCACGAGGAAGACACTCTGTATGTTTGCCCACTGATTGTCCATTCGGGCGACGTGATCTGCCGAATTGAAGCCTGCGTCGGCAATCCCCGGCGCTATCAGCACAACCTGCATGTAGATGGCCCATATGATGGGAAAGAACCCGCAGTGGAATGCGACACGTCTTCTGAGCTCGCGCAGGTAGCTGTGCAGGGACGATGGAGGTTCGGCCAGTTCCGCCACTACCACGGCCCGATTTCCGGAGAGTCCCCGTCGCCGCAGAAGCGGCCCGACGCCGGGCATCACCGCAGCTGCACTTTCGACTTCGGTGAAGCCGTGCGATGCCATGGCATCCGATATCTCCCGCTGCAGGGTCGTTTTCACTTCAGACGCCTCCTCGTCCAGGATAGGTCCGGGTTCAGGTGCCGTCGCTGCGTCCTTCTGGCCTGCTGGCACAGATTGTCTCTTGCATGCATTCTTCTTCACCCATCTTTCCGATCCTCTCTGTCAGCGGACTGATTTCGGAGCCGCCGCCGCCCCGCAGCTTGACGCGCCCCGGCACAGGCTGTATAGTTCTGTTCATATCAGTCAAAGGCTGAGATCGGGAGAGTAAGCTGTTTCTTCAAACCCAGAGAATGTCCGATCGCTGCGAGGACTTTTGGAGTACAGCCCAAGTTCACCCGTGAGCCGCGCTTCTCAAATGGCCCAGCTAGAGTAGGTTGCGCCGGGATCCCCCGTTACCGGGATAGGATATCAGCCAAAGGCTCGTATCCGAAGAGTGGGTTTTCGTTTCACACCAAGAAGGGTGGTACCGCGGGTCTGAGCCCGTCCCTTTCCGGGACGGGTTTTTTGTGCCCGAGACTCAGAATCGGGAGGCGATGACATTGGGGTTTGCAGGCAAGTAGGGTATCAGGGTGAACCGGGAGCGTATTCCGAGATGGCAACTGACGCTTTGGAACCCGAGGCTGAGAGTGTGCCCTGTCGCACTCTGACTGACGTGTTCACGCGGGTGGAATCTGACGACATCGACGCCGGGGTGGTGCCAGTGGAAAACTCCCTGGCCGGCAGCATCGGCGAGACGTACGATCTTCTTCTCAACTTCGACCTGACCATCACCGGCGAACTCATACTCCCCGTCGACCACTGCCTGCTGGCGGCGCCGGGGACATCCCTGGACGCGGTGCGGGAGGTCATGTCCCATCCACAGGCCCTGGCCCAGTGCCAGGTCTATCTCAGCTCACTGCCGGCCGAGCAGGTGCCATACTACGACACGGCCGGTGCGGCGAGAACCATCAGTCGATCTGAGGCCGCCGGGACTGCCGCGGTGGCCTCGTCCCGGGCAGCGGAGATCTACGGCCTGACGGTGCTGGCCGCGGGCATTCAATCCATGAAGGAGAACTTCACCCGCTTCTATCGCATCGAGAGGGATCCGCGGCCCCGCGGGGAGAGAAACAAGACGGTGATTGCCCTCACCCTGCCCCACCAGCCCGGTTCGCTGTTCATGGCGCTGTCGTCCTTCTCCTGTCGCTCGCTGAACCTAACCCGCATCGAGTCCCGGCCGGTCGGGCGCAACCCGTGGGAATACATCTTCTACCTGGAGTTCGAGGGACACATGCAGGACTGGCAGGTGCAGTCTGCACTCGAGGAACTGGACGGCAAGACTGGCATGCTTCGCGTGCTCGGGTCCTTCCAGTCCAATGGGAGGTGCGCACCGTGACGGAGTCAGACGTGCAGAGAGCACTGACAACTGCCGGCTCGCGGGATAGGCTGCGGGAGGCCGGGATCGGTCGGCAACAGGAGGCGCCCCGCCCCGAGGCCGATGTCCGCGCGGCGGCGAGTGTGCCGGACACGTACAAGCTCACATCGAGGCGGGTGCACACTGACCAGACCGTGGTCAACTGCGCCGGAGTGAAGATCGGCGGGGGCGCCGCCGTGCTGATTCTCGGTCCCTGTTCAGTCGAGGGCCTCGACATGCTGCGCGAGACTGCGGCGGCCGCGCGGGCCGGTGGAGCGGCAATGCTGCGCGGCGGCGCCTTCAAACCGCGCTCATCGCCCTTCTCCTTTCAGGGTCTGGGCCGTCGGGGCCTCGAGTATCTCAGCCGGGTCAGAGACGAGGTCGGTCTGCCGGTGGTGACGGAGGTCATGGCGCCCGACCAGGTGAAGCTGGTGGCGGAGCACGCCGACATGCTGCAGATAGGTGCCCGCAACATGCAGAACTTCCCCCTCCTGAAAGAAGCCGGGCGGCAGCCAAAACCGGTGCTGCTCAAGCGGGGGATGATGTCTTCGGTCAGCGAGTGGCTGCTGGCCGCCGAATACATCATGGCCCACGGCAACCGGGAGGTGGTCCTGTGTGAGCGCGGCATCAGGACCTTCGAGACGGCCACCCGCTTCACCCTGGACATCAGTGCAATTCCGGTGATAAGGGAGCTCACTCACCTGCCCGTGATCGTAGACCCGTCTCACGCCGCGGGAAGACGCGACCTGGTGCCGTCCATGTGCGCCGCCGCGCTGGCCGCCGGGGCGGACGGCCTGATCGTTGAGGTCCATCCCGATCCACCCCAGGCCCTGTGTGACGGCCCGCAGGCCCTGCAGCTGGACCAGCTGGAACAGCTGCACACGACTCTGACGGCCGTGGCCGGGGCAGTGAACCGCACCATTCACGCTCCCCCGCCCTCGGGAAGCCTGCCTTCCCTGGTCGGCCCTGCCGCCGGGGATTGAGGACAAAGGTGGCAATCCGGAGCTGCGCCCCTTTCCCGGGCCAGGCGCAGCCCCGGGCGTCGTACGATGAGGAAGTCCCTCCCGCCTCCAACTCGCCCCTGAGCGGCCACACAGATGATGATCGGGTGATGATCGGGCCCGCAGCAAGCCCTCCCCGGGGAGAGATTCCTCGTCGAACAGGCCGTCATAGGGGTCCCTGGCATGAATGGCCTGACGCGCCAGACTGATCATCCGGTATGTTCGTTCGCCACAGGACTCCCTTCGGTCCGCAGGAAGAGGACATCGCAGCCGTCCCGGTCGGCAACCTCGTGCCGTCAGGATAGCCCGTGATAACTCCGAGGTAGTGGGCGGCGTTAACCGAAGACCACGCCCAGGCGGGCACATCGTCAGTGAACTCCGGCCCGACATGCGACAGGGCTCCGGCCATCCTCCACCCGTCCAGCATGCGTACCACCACTGCGGCGTACTCGGCGCGCGTGATCAGGTTGGAGGGACGCATGGCGCCCTCCGGATATTCGGCGTTTCGAGAATATGACCTCCGGGAGAGGACCCGGCCCGGCAAGGGCCGCGTGCGACGGGGGGTGGAGGATGGACTCCCCCACACCCCCGCGATCGGGACCTTCAGGTGAAGGCCCTGAGCCTGCGGGCCGTCAGCAGGAAAGCGACTCCACCCAGGGCCAGCGTCAGTGCCGTCGAAACCGCGAAGGTGCTGTGCTGCAGTCCGGAGGCGTAGACATTCTGCAGCGCCTGAAACTGCCAGTAGTTGGGGAATGGATACAGCACGAACATCCATCTGGGCGACAGGACCAGGGACACCAGGGGCAGGGTCAGATAGGCGGGCATGATCACCTTGATGGTGGCGATGGCGCTTATCTGGTTGCTGGAAAAGTGGCCCAACAGCAGCACCACCAGGATCATCAACGGGGTCGAGGCCAGCATCACCGCGACCAGTGCCGGCCAGTTCAGGGCGAAGCCCTCGAGAATGAAACCGGCTCCCAGGGAAGTCAGCAGAGCCACGCCGAGGGAGAATGCGCCCCGGGCCGCCAGCATCTGTGCTCCACTGAGCGGCGACACCGCCACTGCCTGCATCATTGCAGATTGCTTCTCCTCGACGATGTGAAAGCCGGAGACGGTTCCCGCCAGGAAGGTCACCGTCATGGTGAGGATGGCCGCCGCAATCGCGGGCCATCGGGGCTGCTGTCCCCCGAGGTGGTCGAACTCGACCCGAACGCCCGCGTCCGCCGGGGCGATAATCCGGTCCACGATGACCTCGTAGGCCTCGGCCGTCGACGGCGGTTCGTCACCTTCCAGGATGAGGTGCACAGCCGACTCCCTCATCACCACGCCGGCCGCGTGATCGTGGCGCCCCACCCGCGACACCACCTGCCCTTCATCCCGCAGGACCTGGACATTCCCGTGGCCGCGGAGGGCGGAGATCATCTCCTCGCCGATCTCCTCCGTCACGGCAAAGGTCAGGGGCAGCCCCTCCTGCACCGCGGGAATGAAGAACCTGATGGCCGCGGCCAGCAGAAGAGGCGCCACCACAATATACATCAGTATGCTGTCGCGCGAGGTGCCGGTGAGGTCCCTCCTCGCAAGACCCAGGATCTTGCTCATCACTGACCCTCCCTCATGAGTTTGACCTCGACGAGCCGGTGCGCAATGGCGAAGGCGACCGCAGTGCAGCCCGCCAGCAGCCACATCAGACCCGACACCGGCCTGCCGGTGGGAAACAGAATCTCTCGGAATCCGAACAGGATCGGGTGAGACGGTATCCAGGACAGAAGCGCCGGCGAAAACGGCGGGTAGACGTACGACACCAGGGGAAACATGTTTATCACCAGGAGACCGACCCCGGCGACGAACCAGTCGGAGATCCCCCGGAACATGACCGCCACCGCCAGTCCCAGACAGGTGTAAAGCGCCGCCCCCAGGGCCGTCGCGGCCAGCACGAGCGGGTAGTTGGGCCCGCGGCCCACGGTCAGCAGCACCAGCGGCGCCCCGTAGAGCAGGCCCATTAAGGTGAAGGTGGCGACCTTGGACAGAAGGTAGGCGGTGGTGCCTCCGGGACTGACCCGGTAGGCCCGGATGCTGCCCTCGGCCTTCTCCTGAAACAGCATCACCGCGACCACCAGGAACCCGAGCACCAGCACCTCAAAGGCCAACAGGATCGGAACCAGGTTCAGGTTCGGGGGAACCGGTTCGACCGGGGGCCGGAGGGACTCGAGGGTGTATGCCGGGACATCCTCCCGACCGGTCATCTGCACTCCCAGGGATTCAAAGGCGGCAGTCAGCCCGTTTCTGGCCTCCGCCCCCAGCTCGCCCGAGTGCAGCACAGTGAATGTCAGGTCCCCGGGGGCGCCTTCGGCCGAGACCCCGATGCTCCCCGGATCCGAGAGCACCGCCTCGCGCAGCGCCTCCCGGTCGGAGACGATGAGACTCTCCTCGACCTGCTGCGACAGCAGGACATCCCGCAGCAGGCCTCCCGGGGTGGCGTCGCAGTAGTAGACGGTGACCGCCGTTTCCTCAGACGGCACGGCAAAGACGACCACCAGCACCATGACCGCCAGAGTGCCCAGCACGACCCAGGCCAGGGCATTCCGCAGAAGCAGGACCAGATCCTGTCGCACTAGTGAGACTGCCTTGCGGGCCGGGTTCATTTCGGCACCTTTCCCGTCATGCTGATGAAGACCTGCTCCAGGGTGGCCTCCTGGGAGTGAAGGGTCAGCACATTGCCGCCCTCGATGACGGCCTGCAGCCTGCGGCGCTCCCCGGGGTCATCGAGGCGCAGCACCTCACTGATCTCCTCCCCGCCGTCGGCCACATGCTCCACCCGGACCGCGTTTTTTGCCCACTGCAGCTTGAGATTGCGGGGAGTGTCGAGGGCCACCATCTCCCCCTCATCCACGAAGGCCACGCGGTCACAGAGCTCGTCAGCCAGGAACATGTTGTGTGTGGTCAGCAGGATGGTGCGGCCGCGCTGCTTTCGCTGGTTGATGATCTCCTTCACTCCCGCGGCGGTGTTGGGATCCAGTCCCCCGGTGGGCTCATCCAGGAACAGGATCTCCGGGTTGTTCACCAGCGAACGGACGAACACCAGCCGCTGTCTCATGCCCCGCGAATACTGCCCCGCCATCTTGTGCGCGTCGTCCCTGAGACCGACCATCTCCAGCAGGGCCAGGGGATCCTCGGTGGGCACGTCGAACAGACGGGAGAAGTAATACAGGTTCTCATAGCCCGTCAGTCGCGCGTACAGGTTCGGCTGCTCAAAGGACACCCCGACGCGATTGAAGAACTTCCTTCCCAGCCGGTCGACGCGTACCCCGTCATACCTGATGTCGCCCTGCTGCAGGGACAGAAGCCCGGTCATGAGATTCTGCACCGTGGTCTTGCCCGCTCCGCTAGGTCCCAAAAGACCGAAGATCTCTCCCGCACCGACGGTGAAGGAAACGTCTCTGACCGCATACTCTCCCCTGCCGGTGTAGTCGTGATGCAGGCCCTCAACTTCTATCATCTCGCACCTCCCCTTTCTCGGGAGCATCCAGCACCGCATCCCGCGCCACTCTCAGGACCTCTTCCATCTCCTCAACATACCTTCGCAGGGCCTCGAGGCCATCAGAGGTGAGCGACACCTGTGTGTGGGTTCGCCGCTCGCGGATACTCTTGTGTATGGTGGCATAGCCGGCCTCTTCAAGACGGCGCAGGTGGACGGACAGGTTGCCCGCGGTCAGATCCAGATCCTCCCTGATCTGGGTGAAGGGGATCCTCTTATCGCGGGCGGTCGCCAGATACGTGACAATCTGCAGCCGCGTGCGTTCATGAATGATGCCGTCCGGCGGAACCCGGATGCTGTCACCCTCAACACCGCCTGGCACGGCTCACTTCTCCTCTCCCGTGCGCGCCGCCCGAAGGAGGAAGTACGTGAACATGAACCCCCCGGTGAAGGTGAGGTTCAGAGCCCACAGCGGGTGGATGATCTCGGCCGTCATGAGGGTGATCAACCCACCCAGAACCAGCCAGACACCCAACTGCTGCAGCTCGCGCACGTGGAATACACAGACCAGGCTGACATACATCAGACCGAGCAGCGTGGAGACAGCCGGTATAATATAGACGTGCAGGTCTCTGAGCACCAGGAAGATGACTATCACACCCAGGCTGAATAGGAATAGCGTCAGGAGCGAGAGAATCTGCGGGCGGTATACGTCCAGCAGCAGCTGCCTCAGCGTCATATCGGAGATCTGCCTCACGTGACGCATGATGCTTCTGATCTTCGTGGATACCACGGTAATCACCGACAGCAAAATGGCGGCGAAGGTGATCATCCGCAGCCTTCCGGGTATGGCCGCGTACGACCCGTATTGAAGCAGGAGAAGGTAGTACAGGGCGGAGAACGCCGCCAGAAGCAGGGCCACCTGAAGCATGGTCCCCCGGAGAGCCTCACCGAGGTCCATGAACCTCACTATGCCACTGCTGCTGCGGATGGCCTGTTTGATGTGCCGCAGGTCGTCCATGGCAGTTTTGATCTTGTCCGAACGCTCATCCATTGTCACACCCCATGAGGTTTATGATGTAGTCTAGTTTGCAGCATAAACCTCGCTGTGGCCATTGTCAAGTGTCTGCGAAAACCAATTTGCCGAGCCGCCAGTGCCACCTCGGAAGATTCAGGCATCGAGCCGGCGTCCCGCCTCCGCGCCGCACGCGGGCGCAGAGTGGACGTGTGACCGCAAGGAGATTTGACAGGATGACATCAGATGTTCAATCAATAAACAGGGAGGAACTGCCGCGTTGGGGAATCTTCGGCCCCGTCCGGGACCGACACAGGAGGTGGATCAGATGCCAGTGATGCAGGACGGCAACCCGGCGCCGACCAGCGACCAGCATCTGCAGAAGATCACCGTGGGCGGACGAAGACCGCACAACGCGACCGTCACCCTCGCCGAGTATGACCCGGGCTGGCCCGGGCTCTTCGACCGCGAGGCCGGGCAGGTTCGCGCCGCGCTGGGCAGAAAGGCGTTGCAGGTGGAACACGTCGGCTCAACCTCGGTGCCGGGGCTGTGTGCCAAGCCGATCATCGACATGCTGCTGGTAGTGGCGGACTCTGCCGACGAGCCCAGCTATGCCCCGGCCCTGGAGGCAGCCGGCTACACGCTGCGGATTCGAGAGCCGGAATGGTATGAGCACCGCAAGTTCACAGGACCTGATGTCGACATCAACCTGCACGTGTTCAGTGCCGGTTCTTCTGAGATCCGGCGAATGCTGCGCTTCCGTGATTGGCTGCGGGCCAACGAGGCCGACCGGGAGAACTATGCACGCGCCAAGCGGAGCCTGGCCGGGCGCGTGTGGCGCCACGTCCAGCACTACGCGCAGGCCAAGACCCCGACAATTCACGAGATCCTGGCCCGGGCGCAGGCGGCCGAACGGGGCACCCGGCCTCACTGAACCCCGCGGGTTTCGTCCCAGGCCGCATCCGGTCAAATCGCAAGCGCACCAGTGATCCTGCAACGCGGACATCGATCCCGGGACCGTATCCCCCGGGTGGAGGCAGGCATGCCTGGTCCGGTGAGCTCCATCGATGAGGGCCCCGTCGTGAGTTCGCGGCAAATGCCCGGGGTGCAGTCTCACCTGGTGTGAATCGCCCGGCCCCGCCGGTCCGCCTCACGGCAGATGCACCTGCAGGTACACGGTTCCCGCAGCCGGTGAGCCCGTTGCGCGGTATCAGGAGTATTTCCCGGGAAACATGGGTAAACATGGGATCGCTGGGGCGCTGCCGACCAAGATCAGGCGCCCGGCGGACTCGACCTCGGGAATCTGATGAAATCCCCCGAGACGCCGCTCCGATCTCAGACCACGCTGGGCTCGAGGATGAGGTCACCTCTGTCAAAGCGCTCCAGATCCAGCATGCTGATTTCCAGTCCATCTCCTCGCCGGTGATGAGCTGGGCCATCAGGCGGGCAGTCAT
>JAWOBW010000135.1:0-5356 GCA_046484105.1 Bacillota bacterium | reverse complement strand
TGGAGCCAGGTGATGCGGATTCCCTACGGGACCACGGCGACGTACGGTGATATCGCTCAGTTGGTGGGCAAGCCGAGGGCATCGCGGGCTTCATCGAGCCGCTTCTTCCGGTGTACGCGGAGACCATGGGGGCCAGCGGGCTGTGGATAGGCCTGATCTTCGCCGCCAACCCGTTCTTCCGCGCCATACTGATGGTGGTGTTCGGCTCCCTGGCAGATCAGAAGGGCAAGAAGAGCATCATCGTCGGCGGCCTGCTCGGGTACATGGTGGTGGCACTGGGCTTCGTCCTGGCGGCCAGCCCCCTGCATCTTTTCCTGCTCCGCCTGGTGCAGGGAATATTCTCCGCCATGATCAGCCCCGTCGCCCGGGCATACGCGGGGGAATTGAGCCCGGTCAATGCTGAGGGCAGGGTGATGGGCACCCTCAACACGGGCTTCTTCGCCGGATTTGCCGGAGGACCGCTGTTGGGAGGGGTCCTGGCCGACCGCTTTGGCTTCAACGTGCCCTTCTACGCCATGGCCCTTCTGTCAGGGGTCTCCCTCTTACTGGTCATCATGCTCTTGCCCGAGCAGAAGATCGATGCCGATGCCCCCAGACAGCGGCCGATTCAGATGATCTCGGACTCCCTCCAGCTCTTTCGCAGTGACACGGTGAAGGGTGTGGTCTCCCTTCGGAGCGCGGTGGGTGTGGGACACGGAGTCTTCGCCTCTCTTTTGCCCCTGTTTGGTCAGCTGGTGCTGGGTCTGACCAGCGGCCAGGTGGGTGCCATCGTGACCGTGCGCTCGCTCACCGGGGCAGCGCTGCAGCGCAAGTGCGGTGACCTGGCCGACCGATACAACCGGAAGTGGCTGGCCGTCGCTGGTTCGCTTCTGACCCCGGTTGCCTTCATCCTGATGCCGCTGGCCGATGGGCAGTCGCATATGATCGCACTGTCAGTGATCATCGGCGTCGGCTTCGGCATTTCCGTGCCCGCGTCCGAGGCCATCGCCGTACAGCAGGGCAGGATGTTCGGCAGCATGGGCAGGATGCTGGGACTGGTGGAGATGAGCCGCAGCTTCTCCATGGCGGTGGGCTCGGTGCTGGGCGGGGTGGCCCTGGACAGTCTGGGAACCGTTTATGCTTTCCCGGCGGCGGCGACCATCACTGTATTCGGTGTACTGGTCGCCATTTGGTTCCTCCGCACATACAGCGGCGTTCGGTCCGATTCTCTCCGGCATGAGCAGGCCCGCGGCGAGTGAGACAATTATCGGGCGGTGCTTTGCGGGGAGCGGCCTCTGTGCTAGGATGGAATCGAAAGCGCAGTCCCGGCAGAACGTGCAATGCCGCCGGCCGCATCGGCGACAGCAGCTGTGAGTATTGATTAGTGGACCGGTCGCTGGAGGGCCGGTGTGGTGACGAATATCGGGGGGTTGTGACATGTTCCTTGTGGCCCTGGTTGCCCTGATCGGAATGCTGGTGGGCCTAGTCGCGCTGATCAGGGGGCGGATGGTGCGCCTGGGCGTCAGAAACAGAAAGACTGCGGCCGCACTGCTGGTGGTCTGCATAGTCGTCTTTGCCCTTTCCCTTCCTCCCTCCGATCCGGAATCCCAACCGGGACCTGACCAAGATGTCGGCCAGACCGCCGCTCCCGAGGATGCACCCGTCGGGGAGGAGACCTTTGAGCCAGACCCCGAGGGCGCGGAGGCACCCGAAGGGGAGGGGAAGAAGGAGGAACCGGACGCCGAGGTCGAGGTGTCCGAGCCGCCGGCAGCCGGTGAGGAAGAACCGGACGGAGAGCTGGCGGTGCACTTCATTGACGTCGGGCAGGGTGATGCCATCCTGATCGAGGCCCCGGGCGGGGCCGCCCTGATCGACGGGGGAACGCGCCAGGCCGGAGAGATTGTCGTTCAATACCTGGTCAGGCGGGGGATAAGGCGGATAGACTTGGTGGTCGCCACCCATCCCCACGCCGATCACATCGGCGGTCTCATCGACGTGCTCCGGAATTTCGAGGTCCATCAGGTGGTCGATTCTGGCCAACCCCACACCACGGCGACCTTCGATGATTATCTGACAGAGGTTGAGAAACAGGTGGACGCGGGAAGCTGCGTCTACGAGATTCCCGAGGGGCAGGTGGTGGACCTGGGTTCGGGTGCCGCCGTCACCGTCCTCGGCCCGGACTCGGTAGCAGAATCCCTCAATGACGGTTCCGTGGTCTGTCGCCTGGACTTCGGCTCCACGTCCTTTCTGTTCACCGGGGATGCGGAGCACACCGCCGAGGAGCGACTCCTGAACCGGGGCTCGGACCTCGAAGCGGATGTGCTGAAGGTGGGACACCATGGAAGCGCCACCTCCACCTCCCCGGCATTTCTGACCGCGGTCTCTCCCGCCCACGCCGTGATCTGCGTCGGCGATGACAACAGCTACGGCCACCCTCACCGCGAGACCCTCGACCGGCTCGCGGAGGCGGGGACCAGGATATACAGAACTGACGTCCACGGGACGGTCATTTTCGTCTCAGACGGGCGAGAGCTGAAGGTGAATGCAGAGCCCTGGACCGGCCCGGCGCAGGTGGAGGAAGAACCGGACCCAGGCGAAGACGAAGGGGAGAGGTTCGTCGGGAGCGTGAAGTCCGACGTCTACCATTATCCCGACTGTCGTCACGCGGAGAGCATCTCGCCGGCCAATCTGCGATGGTTTGATTCCGTTGAGCAGGCTCGCCAGGCCGGCTACCGGCCGTGTGCCGCGTGCAGGCCGCCGGGAGGGGAGTGAGGCGAATGAAGCCCCTCAGAGCCGTGATCGATCGGATTGAAGAGGGCCTGGCTGTACTACTGTTGGGCGATGAGGAAGTCTGGTTGACTCTGCCCCTGAAATACCTGCCGGCCGGGGTGGAGGAGGGCAGTGTCCTTCACATCAGCTTCGAGGAGGACCGGGCCGAGGCCCTGGACATCAGGGAGAGAATGCAGGCCCGGATCGACAGGCTGAGGCGCAGGAGCCAGAAGTGACAAGTGCGCAGCCTCCTGTGAAGGAGGTCAGTCTGCCGTCAGGTGAGTGCGGCGGTCCGCGGTCTTTGCATCGGGGCGTCGGGACCGACCGCAGTGCGAGAGTAATCGCCCCGGCCTCAACGAAATGGGAGACCTCCGCCGTCGAAATCGATCCTCCCACCTCGTCCCATTTGACCTGCTGACCCAAACAGCTGCAGTGTTTCCCCCGACGGGTAATCCCATCCGCGAAGGCAATGCCGCAATGTTGCTCGTTTTGTCCCGCAGCTCTTTCGTCGGCTGACGGCGCGGGACTACAATGAGAATGAGAAACATTATCGGCCGTTGCCTTTCACATCTGATTGGGAGATGATCACTGGTGTCATTGAGCCGCTATAACACGTCAACCACCAACAACACGAAACTGCGGACGCCTCGCGACGTCGCCCCCTTCTCCGGCATGTGCGCCGTCTGCACGGAGGGCTGCACCGGACCCTGTGAGATCGGGCAGTCAGCCCTGCGGGGCGATGAACTACTGTACCCGGCGGCAAAGGCCACGTCCCAGACGGCATCGGAGAAGGACTATCCCGTTGATTTCTCCCATCTGAACATAAACGGTCGGGGGTATGGTGCTTTCGGAACTGCCCCGGATGAGACGGGCTATCCCCTGGTCAGGCTGGAAACCGGTCTGGGCCCTGCGGACAATCGGCTGAAGCTGAGGGCTCCTTACGTGTTTCCCGCCATTGCCAAGCTGAACTGGCGCGGGTACTACACCGGGGCTGCGCTGGCGGGGGTGGCCGCCGTTATTGGCGAGGACATGCCCACGACCGATCCTGGGGCGGTGATTCGTTCGGGGAAGGTGGTGAGCCTTCCCCAGCTGAAGGAGCGTCACGACGCGTTCTATCGCTACAACGAGGGGTATGGGGCGCTGTTTCTGCAGGCCAATCCGGACGACGAGGAGTTGGGGTTGCTGGAATACGCGCTGGAGGAAGTTGGCTTCGAGGCCGTAGAGCTGAAGCTGGGGCAGGGTGCCAAGGGCATTCAGGGCATGAATCAGCTGTCCTCCCTGGAGGATGCCCTCAGGATGCAGGAGATGGGCTACGAGGTGTTCCCCGATCCCAGTGATCCCCGGGTGCAGCACGCCTGGAGAGAGGGTCGGGCCGCCCCCTTCTACAAGGTGGGTCGCCTCCCGCAATGGGAAGAGGAGTCCTTTCTCGAGCGGGTGACCCAGCTGCGACACAGGGGGGCCCGCTACGTGGCAGTGAAGGCGGGACCGTACCGGGTCGAGGACCTGGCGAGGACGCTGATGCTGGCGTCAGAGGCGGGTGTGGACCTGGTCACCTTCGACGGGGCCGGGGGCGGAACCGGCAACAGCCCGCTGCGGATGATGAACGAGTGGGGCTACCCCACGGTGTACCTGGAAGCCCTGGTCCGCCGCCTGTGCGAGAAGATGCGAGAGCGGGGTCTGCGGATCCCGGCTGTGGCCATAGCCGGCGGGATCGCCTTTGAGGACCAGGTGTTCAAGGCCCTGGCGCTGGGTGCTCCCCACATTTCGCTCATCGGGCTGGGGCGCGCCCCCATGGCGGCGGCGATGGTGGGAGAGGCCGCGGCGCGCGGGCTGGAAGAGAAGGGGGCTGCCCTGGAAGAGGTGTTCAGCGGACTGCCCGAGTTGAGGGGCCGGTATGGTGACGAGGCCCTGAGGCTGCCGCCGGGCGCCATTGGCGTCTACAACTACGTGAGGCGGGTCAACATAGGACTGCAGCAGCTGATGGCCCTGTGTCGCAAGTACCGACTGGAAGAGATCCGTCGAGACGATCTCATCGCACTGACGACCGAGGCGACGAGGGTGACGGGAGTAAGTCACGCCGCCGACCTGGATGAGGAGGCAGTCGGGCGCATATTCGATCGGTAGTGCAACAGATGCGGCCGGGGAGTGCGTCGAGGCGGTGCACTCCCCAGACAGCCGGTGTGGATTGAATTAGGCCGGATTCCTCAGTCCCGCGCGGGAGGTCAGCTGATCCTGTCGAAGCGGAGATTCCGCACCCGGCCCCCGGTCAACAGGAACCCGGCGACCCGGCCCTCCTCCCGGAAGAACTGGATCCTTCCCAATCGACCCTCCCGGCCCTGGAAGGTGTCCTCGTCTACGGGAACCAGGGCGGTATCCTCGTGCCGCCGGTGCCCGGCGACGAGTCCATCCTCTCCAGGTGTCACCGAGTACGCAGTCCCCAGCTCCTGGCTGTAATAGTCACCGCAGAAATCCGCCAGCTGCTCGCGGCCCAGGGACTTCGGTTCGAATCTGTCGGCGGTCATGGTGTGTCCCGGCCCCAGTATGCTCAGGGAGCTGATGCGGCCGCCGGGATCGCGGTCGAATTCGATCACCTGCTTTCCCGGGTCGG